>NZ_JBSIPA010000190.1:0-11642 GCF_053574605.1 Caballeronia sp. M23-90
TGTGAAGTTGCCCGGCACCGCGCGTTCGACCAGCGCGGTGCCGAGCAACTTCACCCAACCCGGCGGCACGATGCAGATGGAATTGCGCGACATGGACTTCGACAACGCGCAGAAGATCGTGGCGGCCGTGAACAATCAGTTCGGCATGGGCACGGCAGTCGCACTGGATGGCCGCACGATCCAGCTTCGCGCCCCGACCGATCCGACGAGCCAGGTGTCGTTCATGGCGCAGCTCGAGAATATCGATGTGCGTCCGTCGCAGGCTGCCGCCAAGGTGATTTTGAACGCGCGCACGGGTTCCATCGTGATGAACCAGATGGTGACGTTGCAGAACTGCGCCGTCGCGCACGGCAATCTGTCCGTGGTGATCAACACGCAAACGGCCGTCAGCCAGCCGGGCGCGTTCTCGAACGGCCAGACGGTGGCCGCGCGGCAATCGAATATCCAGTTGAAGCAGGACACGGGCGCGCTCAAGACTGTCGCGGCGAGCGCGACGCTCGCCGACGTGGTCAAGGCGCTCAACGCGCTGGGCGCGACGCCGGCGGATCTGATCTCGATCCTCCAGTCGATGAAAGCAGCAGGCGCCTTGCGCGCCGACCTGGAAATCATATAAGGGCAAGCGCACATGAACGCGAACGGGACGGCAAACAGCACGCTGGCATCACTGGGCGGCTCGGACACGAGCAGCGGCCTGAATTCTTTATCGAACCGGTTTGCGCTCGATGTGCAAGGTTTCGACGCCATGCGCGCCCAGGCCAACGCCTCGCCGCAGGCGGGTTTGAAGGCGGCGGCCAAGCAATTCGACACGGTCTTCACGCAGATGATGCTGAAGAGCATGCGCGAGGCGACGCCGTCCGACAGCCCGTTCGATTCCCACGACACCGCCACCTTCACGTCCATGCTCGACCAGCAAATGGCGCAGAACATGGGATCGAAGGGCATCGGCGTGGCCGACATGATGCTCAAGCAACTGATGCGCAACGCGGGCGCGGGAACGCCCTCGAGCCTTGACCCGACCGGCGCGGGCGCTAGTGGCGACAGCAGCGCGAACGCCGGCAACATCGCCGCGATGAACGCCATGGCGAAGGCTTATGCGAACACGGCGGCATCGGGTGCATCGAAGGATGCGCTGCAAGGCAAGGGCTACAGCGCCAACAGCGCGCTCGAACCGGCCGCACGCGGTGTGGGAACGGACAAGGTGGCGGGGTTCGTCGACCGGCTGGCCGCACCCGCGCAGGCCGCGAGCGCCGCGACGGGCATTCCGGCACGTTTCATCATTGGACAGGCGGCGCTGGAGTCGGGCTGGGGCAAGCGCGAAATCAAGAATGCCGATGGCAGCACCAGCCACAACGTGTTCGGCATCAAGGCGACGAGCGACTGGACCGGCAAGACCACGAACGCCGTGACGACCGAATACGTGAACGGCAAGCCGCAGAAAGTGGTAGAGAAGTTCCGCGCGTACGACTCTTACGAGGACGCGCTCACCGACTACGCCAGCGTGCTCAAGAGCAACCCGCGCTACGCGCCGGTGGTCGAAGCATCGCGCGATGCCGCCGGCTTCGCGCACGGCATGCAGAAAGCCGGGTACGCGACCGATCCGCAATACGCGAAGAAACTGATTTCGATAATGAAACACATTGCGTGAAGAAGCGTGCACTGGCGCGCGTTTTGCTGCAATTTGTCGGGTAGACGAAACGTATTACGAGTAATGTGTCATAAGCGACGGGGCCAATGTCGCAATAGAAGACGAAGCCGGCCGGTGTCCCGTTCCCGCAAATTGCACTAAGCGGGATGGGCCGCCGGCCGAGCCGCATAGAAAATGGGGCTGAGAGCGGGTTTGTTTCTTTTCGTGCGCTTTGGACGTTTTCGGTTGCGAAATCGAGGTTAATCAGGGGTAAAACGGGATTTTTAGGTATTTTTTGCTGTCAGCCCTAAATAAACCTGCCCTATTGCCGCTAAATGGAACACCGAAGTGCCGGATCTACACGGTCTGGTTGGACGCGCACCGGCCTTGATACTCGAGGCGGCGCGAGCAAACGAACACGGCAAGCCCATGAACATGAATGAGTCGAACGGTTCCGACATCGCTGACGACGAGTCCGACCATCCCGATTTTGGCAGGCGTAATCCGCTGGAAATCGGTGTTTCCCTGCGCAACCTCGTCAATCGAGGCGATTTCCTCACTGTCGATCACGGCAAGGGGCAGATCGTGACCCGCCTGCTCGACGTGAATCCCGCTGCCCGGACGTTCGTCTTCGACTGGGGCGCGGTTGCCGATGAAAACGCCGCCGTCCTCTCGACCGAGAACCTGATGTTCAGTGCGAGCCCGGATGGCGTTCGCGTCGAATTCGCGACGGGTACGCCGCGTGAAATCGTTTTCGAGGGACATCCGGCGTTCGAAGCGGACTTCCCGCCCGTCCTGTTTTATATGCAGCGACGCGAGTATTTCCGTGTGGAAGCGCCCGTGCTCGACCCGTATATCTGCAGCGGCATTTTGCCGAGCGGCGAGCGTTTTCGCTTTGAAGTCAACGACCTCTCGCTTGGCGGTGTTGCGCTTCGGACCATGGACGAACGCGTTGCGGCGCTGGAAGTCGGCGTGATCCTGAAAGACGTGGAGCTTCATTTCAGCAATCCGGGCAAGGTCGTGCTCGACGTGCAACTGATGTCGAACCGCCAGATCGTAAACGCGAAAGGCGACCGGCGTTATACGCTGGGCTTCAAGTTCATGAGTTTGCCGGGATCGGCGGAGAACACGTTGCAGCGGTTGATCACGCAACTCGAAATGAAGCGGCGGTCACTCGCGCGCTGAGTTTCAGCGGTGATGATTGTCAAAGGAGCCCGCGGTTTTATCGCGGGCTTTTTTTATCGGCGCGCCGGGTGTTCCGGCCACGTCACCCCATTGCGTCCGTTCGTTCCCGTAACGTGCGCGTTCCGGCCGGGTTCATTCGATGAATTAGGCCCCGATTGCCCCGCTGCTTCACGGATTGCCTCGAGCTCCTCGGGTGAATAATCCGGACAAGGCGCAGTGGGCACGCGGCAGTGGCGGGAATTAACAGAAACGCCGAGAAGCGCCGCGCGTCCGCTCAACTTTTTTCCATATCGGCCGATATACATCAGTGTCGCCATTCGGCGGGCCGGCCATCATGCCCCTACCAGGATTCCTTGCATGTCCAGCAACCTATTCGATATTGGCGTGAGTGGTCTTAACGCAGCCCAGTGGGGACTGACGACGACCGGCCAGAACATCAGCAACGCTTCCACGCCAGGCTATACGCTCGAGCGCCCCGTGTACCAGGAGTCATCCGGGCAGTACACGGCGTCGGGCTATGCCGGACAAGGCGTGACGACGGCCACAGTCTCGCGCTCATACAGCGATTTCCTCACGAAGCAGCTCAACAGCTCGCAGTCGAGCAGCAGCTCGCTGAACACGTACTACTCGATGCTCTCGCAACTGAACAACCTCGTCGGCGATCCGACGACGGGTATCGGCGCGGGCATCACCAGCTATTTCACCGGCTTGCAGTCGGTCGCGAACAGCCCGGGAACGACGGCCACGCGGCAAACGCTGATGAGCAGCGCGCAATCGCTCTCCGACCAGATGAACGCCGCGGCCACGACCTACAACCAGCTTCGCGACGGCGTCAACCAGTCGCTGCAGAGCGCGGTATCGCAGGTCAACACCTACGCCAAGCAGATCGCCGATCTCAACGTGCAGATCGCCAGCGCGAGTTCGGCCGGGCAGCCGCCAAACCAGTTGCTCGACCAGCGCGATCTCGCGGTATCGAACCTGAGCCAGCTGGTCAGCGTCCAGGTCACCACGAACAACAGCGGCTACAACGTATCATTTGGAAATGGCCAGCCGCTGGTCGCCGGCAGCAGTTCGTACGCGTTGACGACGGCAACGTCGCCCTCGGACCCGAGCGAACTGTCGATTGCATACGCCTCTTCCGACGGTTCCACGCAGACGGCCAAACAGACTCAGTATTTGCCGGATTCGATGTTCAGCGGCGGCGGCACGATCGGCGGCTTGCTCGACTTTCGCAGCCAGTCGCTCGATCCGGCGCAGGCCAATCTCGGCGCGATTGCGACCAGCTTCGCCACGCAGTTGAACAACCAGAACGAACTGGGCGTCGATCTGAACGGCAACGCCGGCGGCGCGTTGTTCTCGACCGGCAGCCCGACCGTCTACGCAAACGCGCGCAACAGCGGCAACGCGACGCTCGACGTGTCCATTGCCGATGGCACGCAACCACCGACCAGCGACTACTCGCTCGGCTTCGATGGCTCGAAGTACACGCTCACCGACCGCTCGTCGGGCGCAGTCGTCGGTCAGTTGACCGCTTCGTCCACGGGCGCGGTGAGCGGCACCATCGCCGGGATGAACATATCGATTGCAAGCGGATCGATGACGAAAGGTGATTCGTTCACGATCCAGCCCACGCGCGGTTCCCTCGCTAACTTCTCGCTCAGCAACTCGAACCCGTCGGCGATTGCCGCGGCTTCGCCGGCGGTGTCATCGGCGGCGACAGGCAATACGGGCACGGGCAAGATCTCGGCGGCGAGCGTGACGGCCGGGTACTCGATTCCCAGCAGCATCACGCTGACGTACGACGCCACGGCCAAGACCATGACGTCGAACGTGGAGATCACGCTGCCGGACAACACGAAAGTTCCGGCCGGCACCGCGTTCGCCTACGACCCCACGAAAGGCCTCACCGTATCCAACGGTGCAGGAGTAAGCGCGACCCTCAACGGTACGCCGTCCACGGGCGACAGCTTCACGATCGCGGCAAACACAGGCGGCACGAGCGACGGCAGCAATGCCCTCGCGATGGCCAACATCGGCACCGCCAAGTCGATGAACGGCGGCACCGACACCCTGACCAGTTCCTACGCGAACTTCGTCAACCAGATCGGCAACCAGACGAACGCGCTGAAGTCATCGAGCACGTCGGCGACCGCGGTGCTGAACCAGGCGACATCGGCGCAGCAATCTGTGTCCGGCGTGAACCTGAACGAGGAAGCCGCCAATCTGATCCAGTACCAGCAGCTTTATCAGGCTAACAGCAAGGTCATCCAGACGGCTTCCTCGTTGTTCCAGACACTGCTCGGCATCTTCAACTGAGGTTTTCACGATGCGTATTTCCAGCTCGCAGTACTTCACGATGAACGTCCAGACGATGAGCGACCAGCAGGCATCGCTCGCGGCGCAGTACGCGCAGATTTCGTCGGGAAAGAGAATCCAGACCGCATCGGACGATCCGCTCGGCGCCGCGCAGGCCGTGCAGTTGAGCAGCCAGTCCGCCACGCTCTCGCAGTACAGCACCAACCAGTCTGCCGCGCTGACTTCGTTGCAGCAGGAAGATTCGACGCTGACGAGTATCGGCAACGTGATGCAGAGCGTGCAGACGCTCGTGAATCGTGCGGGCAACGCATCGTTCAACGATACCGACCGCGCGTCGATGGCGACCCAGTTGCAGGGTTACCGCGACAACCTGATGACGCTCAGCAATTCCACCGACGCCAACGGCAACTACATCTTCTCGGGCTTCAAGGGCACGACTCAGCCGTTCACCGACAACGCGTCGGGCACGGGCGCGACCTACGCCGGCGACAACGGCCAGCGCCAGGTGCAGATTTCCGATAACCGCTCGATCAACGTCGCCGATAACGGCGCGACCGTGTTCCAGAGCGTGTCGCCAAACGAGAGCTTGCCGGTTTCATCGTCGGCGGCGGGCAATACGGGTTCCGGCACCATCGGAGCGGTCAATGTGAGCGACCGGGGCAACCCTGGCAATGCATCGACCTATACGATTTCGTTCGCGACCAGCGGCACGGGTTCCACGGCCACCACGACCTACACGGTCAAGGACCAGAACGGCGCCACGATCACGCCCGCGACACCGTATGTGGCGCAGCAGGACATTGCTTTGGGCGGCGGGCAGAAAGTGGCCATCGACGGCGCGCCGGCCAACGGCGATTCGTTCACGGTCGCGCCCGCAAACACCGGCAAAGCCTCCGACACCGATATCTTCTCGACGCTCGATTCGCTGATCAGCGCCTTGAAGCAGCCGACCTCGGGCAACCCGGCTGCGCAGGCGACGTTGCAAAACGCGCTGACCACGGGCGGCACGAAGGTCAACAACATGTACAACAACGTGCTGACGACGCAGGCATCCGTTGGCGGCCGCGAGCAGGAAGTGACCGCAACGCAGACGGCGATGCAGACGACATCGACGCAAACCGCCAGCTCGCTTCAGGACCTGACCAGCATCAATCTCGTCAGCTCGATCAGCCAGTACGAGTTGACGCAGAACGCGTTGCAGGGCGCGCAGCAGGCGTTTGCCAGCATTCAAAAGATGTCGCTGTTCCAGTACATCAGCAGTTGATGGGGAGTAGAAATTCGGGGAATGATGTGGGTAGTTAGGAAGTGTTTCGGGCCACCTTTTTTGGGTGGCCCTTTTTGTTTGCGGGTGGTGTGCGGTGATTGTGGTGTTTATTCACCGCACATTGTGCGGAGATTAGGGCCGCTATTCGCCGCAAAATTTGCGGTGAATACGGCGCTGACCTTGACCGCTCTGCTCAAAGCGCCGCCGCGACCCGTCCCATCTGATCGATCCCGTTCTCGAAGATCCGCTGGAAAAACGGGATCAGGTTGGGGATCATCAACTGGATCAGCAGGAATCCCACCAGCATGGTGACGGGAAATCCGACCTGGAAAATCCCGATCTGCGGCGCCGCGCGATTCAGGATCCCGAGCGCCAGGTTCGCGATCAACAACGCCGCCACGACAGGCAACGACAGCAATAACCCCGTCGAGAAAATACTCACGCCGTAGGTGGCGAGCGTCTGCCAGCCGCGCGCGTGGGTCATCGAACCCAGCACGTTCGCGCTCACCGGCACGTTCTGGAACGTCTGCACGAGGGCGCTGATCATTTGCAGATGACCATCGAAGACGAGAAAAGCGAGGAACGCGATCGTATTCAGATACCGCGAAATCACGACCGCGTTTCCGCCTTGCCGCGGATCGTAGAGCGTCGCAAAACCTAGACCCATCTGCTGGCCGATGAACTCGCCGGCTGCATCGATGGACGCGAACGCAATCTGCATCGTCATGCCGAGTGCCGCGCCCACCAAGAACTGGTTGATGAGGATCAGCACGCCATCGGCGGAAAATACGGTGACCTGCGGCACGGCGCCGATAGTCGGCGCCACGATCAACGCGATGAACGCCGCCACCCCGACTTTGACGCGCACCGGAACCGCCAGATGGCTCAGCAGCGGCGCGGTCGCGATCAACGCAAGAATGCGCGTGAACGGCCAGAGGAAGGACGTCAGCCAGACATTGAGCTGGGCGTACGTGACCGAAAACATTTAGCCGGTGATTGCCGGAGTGATGGTGAACACGTGGCGCATGTAGTCGAGCAGCGTTTCCATCATCCAGGGTCCGGCAATCACGAGCGTGACGGCGACCGCGAGCAGTTTCGGAATGAACGAGAGCGTGCTTTCGTTGATCTGCGTGGCGGCCTGGAACAAGCTCACCACCAGGCCTACGACCAGCGCGACCAGCAACAGCGGAGCCGCGAGCAGCAGCGCCACGTACATGGCCTGGTGCGCGATCGACATGACGGATTCGGGGGTCATCGTGTTTATCTCTGTGCTTTGAAGGCTTACGAAACGAAGCTCTGCGCGAGCGAACCAATGAGCAACTGCCATCCATCGACGAGCACGAACAGCATCAGCTTGAACGGCAGCGAAATGGTCGATGGCGACACCATCATCATCCCCATGGACATCAGCACGCTCGCCACGACCATGTCGATAATCAGGAACGGAATGAAAATGGTGAAGCCGATCTGGAAGCCGGTCTTCAATTCACTTGTTACGAACGACGGCACCAGCAGCGAGAGCGGCACGTCTTCGGGACCGTTCATGGGCGGGGCTTTCGAGATCTTGGCGAAGAGCGCGAGATCGGCTTCGCGCGTCTGGCGCAGCATGAATTGTTTGAACGGCGCGACGCCGCGCGTGACCGCCTGATCCATGGTGATCGTGCCGTCGGAGAACGGTTTGTACGCGTCGGTGTAGGCGCGGTCGAGTACCGGCGACATCACGAACAACGATAAAAACAGCGCCAGTCCGACCAGGACCTGGTTCGGCGGCGTGCTGGTCGTGCCGAGCGCCTGACGCAGCAGCGACAACACGATGATGATGCGCGTGAAGCTCGTCATCATCAGCACCATTGCCGGCAGGAACGACAGCATGGTGAGCAGCAGCATCGTCTGGACGCTGAGCGAATACGTCGTGCCGCCGTTCGGGCCGGGGCTGGTGTTGAACGCCGGCAAGCCGGCCGTGCTTTGTGCGAAAGCTGCGTAGGGAAGGGCGGCAACCACGACCGGCAGCGCCAGCTTCGCGCATCGAACTACAAACCGAAACTGCATTACTTGCTCCCGCCCGCGAATTTTTGCAGACGTTTGGTCGCTTCACCGGCGAGGGCATCGCGAAAACGTTGACCGAAACTGCCTTGAAGTCCGTCCGACCCGGGCGCCGTGGGCGCTTCCACGCCGCTGAGTTCCGCCGATCCCGCCGGCATGGTGTGCAGCAGCCGCACGTTGCCGGGAGCCGCGCCCAGCACGAGCCATGTATCGCCGATTTCCACCACCGATACCCGCTCCTTGTTCCCGAGCGACGCGCCGCCGATCACCTTCACCAGACCCGTGCGTTTTGTCCCTGCCACCCCGAACTTGCGTGCGAGCCACGCGCAGCCGAACACGAACGCGATCACGATCGCCAGCCCGAGCAGCGTCTGCAACACGGCGCCGACACCAAGCGACGGCACGGCTGTTCCCGCGCCCACACCCGATGCAATCTGGGCCGCGTGATTGACGGCGTTCATATCGGCGGCGTGCGCGGTGAATGCCATGAAAAGCGTCGAGAAAGCGACGGCCGGGCGTTTCATCGATTCAGCTTCCTGATGCGTTCCGACGGCGTGATGATGTCGGTCAGACGGATACCGAACTTGTCGTTCACGACCACCACTTCGCCCTGGGCGATCAGGCATCCGTTGACGAGAACGTCCATCGGTTCGCCGGCGAGACCGTCGAGTTCCACGACCGATCCTTGTGCGAGTTGCAGCAAGTTGCGAATCGCGATCTTCGTGCGCCCGAGTTCCACCGTCATCTGCACGGGGATATCGAGAATCATGTCGATGTCATTGCGCGTCGTCGGCGCCGCGACTTTCGACAAAGGCTGGAACACCCCGGCCGACGATGCCGCCGCCGGCGTCTCATTGCCGTTCTGCTCGGCCAGGGCGCTCGCCCAGTCGTCCATGCCGAAGTCCTCGCCCTTGAGCGGATCGGACGGCAGCGTGCCCGGTTCGGTTACGTCACTCATATCCACCTTCCTTCATCGTATCGGTTGCGCTGATCATCTTCTGGACGCGCAACGCGTATTGACCATTGAAAACACCGTAGCCGCATTCCATCACCGGCACGCCGTCCACTTTTGCCGTGACCTCTTCGGGCACGTTGATCGGCAGGACATCGCCGGCCCGCATGTTCAGGATCTGCTCGAAGGTCGTGCCGATCTGCGCGAGATCGACCGTGAGTTCCACCTCGGCGGACTGCACTTGCTGCGACAGGACGCGAATCCAGCGGCGGTCGACTTCGAGCGCTTCGCCTTGTATGGGCGACGACAGTACGTCGCGGATCGGTTCGATCATCGAATACGGCATGCAGATGTGCAGCGTGCCGCCGGTCGATCCGAACTCGATGGAGAACTGCGTCACGATCACGATCTCGTTGGGCGTCGCCACGTTCGCGAACTGCGTGTGCATTTCCGAGCGCACGAATTCGAAGTTGAGCGAGCGCACGCTTTTCCAGGATGCTGCGTACTGCTCGAACACGAGGTTCAGCAGCTTGCTGATGATGCGATGCTCGGTCTGCGTGAATTCGCGGCCTTCCACGCGGGTGTGGAAACGGCCGTCGCCGCCGAAGAGGTTATCGACGACGAAGAACACCAGGTTCGGGTCGAACACGAACAGCGACGTGCCGCGCAACGGCTTCACGTGGACCAGGTTCAGGTTCGTCGGGATCGGCAGGTTGCGGGTGAATTCGCTGTACTTCTGTACCTTCACTGGACCGACGGAAATTTCCGCCGAGCGCCGCATGAAGTTGAAGATGCCCACGCGCAGGAGACGCGCGAAGCGGTCGTTGATGATTTCCAGGCCCGGCATCCGGCCCCGGACGATACGTTCCTGCGTCGCGAGGTTGTAGGGGCGCACGCCTTGATAGCGTGTTTCGTCGGCAACAGCATCGACTTCCCCGGTGACGCCCTTGAGCAGGGCATCGACCTCCTCCTGCGACATGAACTCTTCGTGGCCCATGAGTGTTCCTTGGTTCCTGTCTTGCGCTTGTCTGGTTCGGCTTCGTTTTTGCGCGTATGAGCAACGCGTTACTGGACGACGATTTCTGTGAACAGCACTTCCTGCACGTGCGCCGGTGCTTCCGGCGTACCGCCGAACGTGTTGACGGTAGTCAGGAGTTCCTTGGCGAGCGCGCGTTTTCCGTCGATGCCGGCCAGGTCGTCGGGATGTTTCGCCGAGAGCAGCATCAGGATGTGGCTGCGCACTTCCGGCATGCGCTCGGCCAGCGCGGCTTGCGCTTTTTCATCGGGCAGCTTCAGCGTGAGGCCGATGCGCAGGTAATGCATGCCGTCATCGGATTGCAGGTTGACGGTCATGGAGTCAAGCGGGTAGAACACTGGCGGCACCGCGGGTGCGGGCTTCGCGGGTTCGTGCGATGCGGTTTTGTGCAGCCAGAAATACGCGCCTGCGCCGCCGGCGCCGAGCAGGACGATTGCGCCCACCGCGATCAGGATGATGCGCTTGAGCTTGCCGGTTTTAGCCGGCGTGACGGGTTGTTGTGCTGCTGCTGTAGTTGCCATGTTTGCGGACCTCTTTCTGTAGCCTGAATTGTTGGCGAAAGTAAGGTTGCGCGATGGGTCGAACAGAAGGGGTTATTAGGGCTAACTCGGGAGTTTGCGCAAAGGGGAGGGTTTTACGTTTGCGATACGCGCGGGATAACGGACGTGAAAAAGCCGCGCGGCGGTGAGGCTCGCGCGGCTGGTTTACCGGGTCTGACGCGGCCGTAGGGCTTTAGGCGAACGTATCGACCAGTCCAACCTGACGGCGTAGCGGCAGGCTGACCGTGCTCGATGCGTCACTTACGGCTCCAATCCCGCCGCCGCTACTGCCCGAACCAGTCCACGACGGCCGTCCGCCGCCATCCTGCTGGCCCGAGCTCGCTTGCTTGCCCGCAAAGCCGTCGCTGACGCTCGTGCTGCCCAAACCAATGCCGCTCGCCTGCATCGCTTCACGCAAGGTTGGCAATGCAGCCTCGACGGCCGCGCGAACCTGCGCATGGTCCGATACGAACAGCGCATGCGCATGATTCCCTGCGACCTGCAGCACCACCTGCAGCGGCCCGAGATCCTTCGGATTCAGTGTCAACTCGGCACTTTGCTGATGTGCATTCGATAAAAACACCACCTTCTGGCTGAACGCATCGTCCCAGCCGCTCGATCCGACATGCGGTGCGATGGCGGCGCTATCGGCTGCGGTCGCGGCGCCTTGCAAGGTCGCGCCA
>NZ_JBSIPA010000191.1:0-11640 GCF_053574605.1 Caballeronia sp. M23-90
GGGTGCGGATCATTACGAACAGCAGTACAGGGACCGTGTCATCAAACAGCTTCATCGCCGCGCGGCGCAATTTGGATATTCACTACAGCCTCAGGACTCGCCAGCGTGAAGGTGAGTTTCTTAGGAACACTTTGATCAATTCAATCCGGGCGTGGGTTTGGAATGTTGGGTTTCGCCCCAGTGGGCCGTGACTGGCGGATATTTTCGAAATTCGCTTTCAGCGCCTTCGTTTTATGGCGGCGGCGTGTGGGCGCCGGAGTTGACGCATTGGGGTTACGTTCGCCTCGCCGTCATGGGCGGCGTTATCTCGGGCTACGATTACGGCAAGTGGGGATTTGGCCACGATCATAAGGTCGGGCCCGTGGCTGCGCCTTTGATCATGGCCGAATACGGTCGTATCGGCGCGAATATCATCTTGATTCCGCCGATACCATCAAGCGACTTGCCTTTTACGCTGGGTTTCCAGCTTCGCGTTCGTTTTTGGTAAGCGGATCGTCATCACCTGAATCCAGTGTTTCCAGCACCGGTAAAAGCCGAATCTTCCGAGGTGAGCCTTTACGGGAGACCGAACACCTCTCAACTTTTAAAATTCACCTGCGCCAATCGGCCGTGGACCTCAAGCGTCAGCGCTTCGATGCGTTCGCTCATTTGCCGCGTGATCTCGGTGAGTTGCGTATTCTGCTCGAGCAGCGCGACGAGTTGATCCGCCTGCTTCGCCGCCTGCTTCTGGCGTTCCTCGTTCGCTGCGGCGATATCTTCCCGATGTCGGGCATCGGCGTCCGAATTCACCTTGTCGCGATCAGCCTGCCGTGTTTGCGCGAGCAGGATCAGCGGCGCAGCATAAGCAGCCTGAAGACTAAAGGCGAGGTTGAGCAAGATAAACGGATAGATGTCGAACTTCGTCAGGCCCGCGACGTTCACCCCGATCCAGCACGCGACAATAACTGTCTGTCCGATCAGAAAAGTGGGCGTGCCGAAGAACCGTGCGAAGCGTTCGGCTTTGAGCGCGAACCAGTCATCGCCGAATACCGATGAAAGATGCATGTGCGGCAGATGAAAACGCAGATGGTGGCGCTTGTCTCCACCGTGTTCGTCGGGCGGAAAAGGTTTGCTCATGGTCGCTCGCGATGAATGGAATACGTGTTGACGTTATACACATCCAGGCAAGCGACCGCATGAACGAAAAGCGTGGAAAGCGCCTACGCCTTGCCGATCTCGAACTCAAACTCCGCTACACCATCGACCCCGCCCGCAACCTTGTCGCCGCGCTTCAACGCGCCGACGCCGGCCGGCGTGCCGCTGAAAATCAGGTCGCCAGGTTTGATGACAACTGCTTGCGACACGTGGCTGATGATGTCCGCGACCGGCCAGATCATGTCGGCGAGATCGCCCGTTTGCCGCGTTGCGCCATTCACCGATAACCAGATCCTGCCGGTTCCCGGATGGCCGATTTTCTCGGCGAGATGAATGGCCGTGACGGGTGCGGATTCATCGAAACCCTTGGCCCAGTCCCAGGGCCGGCTCATTTTCTTGGCGATTGCCTGCAGGTCGCGACGCGTCAGATCGACGCCAACGCTATAACCCAGCACGTAATCGAGCGCGTCCTTGGGATCGATCCTGCTCCCCGCCTTGCCGATCGCAATCACCATTTCGATCTCGTGATGCAGGTCTTCGGTCAGCATCGGATAAGCGAGCGTTCCTGCCGCGGGCACAACGGCGTCGGTGGGTTTGGTAAAGAAGAACGGCGGTTCGCGATCCGGGTTCGCGCCCATTTCACGAGCGTGATCGGCGTAGTTGCGTCCGACGCAAAACACGCGGCGCACTGAAAACGACGCCGTCGATCCGGCGATGGGAACCGCAACGATGGGAGAAGGAGCGAAGACGTATTCGGTCATATCGAGTACTCGAAGAGATGGGGTGTCGGTGCAGAAAGGCTGCATCACCCATGAACGATATGCTTCGAGCATCTTCCATAGCAGGACAAAACCGGCCCGCGCCTTGGACTAAACTGACCGGCCCGCAAATTGCGCTGCACGGAATTGCGTCGGCGATAAACCCTCAGCCTGACGAAAGCGCCGCGTGAAATAGGCTTCATCGCGAAAGCCGACCAGGAAAGCGATGTCCTTCACGCGGCGTGTATCGTCGGCGAGCAGCGCTTTTGCGCGGCTGATTCGCTGGTCCGTGACCCATTGCACGAAAGTGCGTCCGGTTTCCTTCTTCATCAAACGCGCGACATACCCCGTCGTCAAACCGGCGGCGTCCGCGGTGGATCGCAGGGACAGCGCGTCGTCGTTCAGGTGCTTGAGTACATGGCGCATCACCTTGCTGACTGAGTCGCGGCGGCTGACGGCCCGCTCGTTGAGCGCCGCGAGTTGCAGCAACGAGTCCGCGTATCGTGCGCAAACCAGTCCGATCAACTGCAGCAGGTATCCGCGCAAGCGGCCGACGGCGCCAAATCCCCGCGTGCCATCGATGTCCATCATGACCCGAACGATGCGTTCCACCTCGGCGAGATCGGCCGGCACGAGCTGGAAATCCAGCTCGCTCTGAAAGCGGAAGGGCGCCAGCTCCGGAAAGCGGACGACAGGAACGTTGTTCAGGTCGATACGGCCATCGTAGGCATCGATATCGAGCCCGAGGAAATCCAGCGCGAAGTTGATCACGATAAACCGCGATTGCGCCGGATGCGGGATCATATGCGCCAGATGCGGCGCGATAAACGCGACGGCTCCGGTTGGAAACGCACGGGTTACATCGCCGATATGCTGCTGCGTGTCGCCCCCCAGATTGATCTGGATCTGGAAGTAGTCGTGCTTGTGCCGTTCCGTGATGGCGGAGCGCAGGGTCTGGTCGCGAATATAGAAGTCGAGCCGGTCGCTGCGCTCAGGCATGGCGTAAGTCCGCGATGCACGTCTGGCAATGGAATTCATCGACATGGATTCTGGGGCGGTTACGTAAGAAAACCTACGTTATTAGCATACAGCGTGGCTTCAAAACTCGCCGGTGACGTACGAAGCGCAGCATCGAGCAAGGTCGTGATTTCCTGTTTGCTGCGACCTTCAACAAGGTCGAATCTGAGTAATGGCTTTGACGGTTCCCTCTGGTGGCATGAAAACCCCGTTTAGTGCGATACCCGACAGTATTGGGACGTTTCAAACGAACTGATTGTTTTCCCAAGAAAACAATCAGTCAAGGAATCGCCAAACAAAGTATTCCGGAAGCCTTGAAATAAAGGCCATATCACGAGTAGGGTGGCGAATGCTAGGGCGCTGCAAGCGGTAACATCGAACACGACGTCGATTGCTTGGCGTCGACTTGTTCGGGGACACCACTTGCGCGCCCTTGCCTACTCTTGCCACATGCTGGGCCCACAACGCCCAGGTCACCGACTCAAAAGCGTTCCATGACCTCTGTACTTCTACTCGAAAATATCCACGACACCGCGGTTGCCCGTTTCAGCGAGTCAAAGCTCGAGGTCGAGCGGCGCGCAGGCGCGCTTGCTGGCGCAGAGCTGCTGAGCGCGCTCCAGGCGCACAACCTTGTCGGGATTCGATCGGCGACGCATCTCCGGCGCGATGAAATCGATGCCGCGCGTCATCTGCTTGCGATTGGCTGCTTTTGCATCGGTACGTCGCAAGTCGATCTGAACGCCGCTGCACAAGCAGGCATTCCGGTGTTCAACGCGCCGTTTTCGAACACGCGTTCGGTGGCGGAACTGGTTATTGCAGAAGCCATTCTGCTATTGCGCCGCGTGCCGGAAAAAAGCGTACAGGCGCATGCGGGCAAGTGGGCGAAGGGCGCAAGCGGGTCGTTCGAAGCGCGCGGCAAGACGATCGCGATCGTGGGTTACGGCAACATCGGCTCGCAGGTTGGCGTGCTTGCCGAAGCCATGGGAATGCGCGTGGTTTATTACGATGTGCAGGCGCGTTTGTCGCTGGGCTCGGCGCGTGCATCGCAATCGTTGGCCGACGCCGTATCGCAAGCCGACGTCGTCACACTCCATGTGCCGGCGACCGCGCAAACCAACTGCATGATCGATGCAGAGACGATCGCCTGCTTCAAACCCGGCGCAATCCTGATCAACGCGTCGCGCGGATCGGTCGTCGATATCGAAGCGCTCGCGCAAGCGTTGAACGCGAAGCGGCTGGGCGGTGCGGCGATCGATGTATTCCCGGAAGAGCCGAAAACAAACGCCGATGAATTCAAAAGCGTGCTTCAGGGCTTGCCGAACGTGATCCTCACGCCGCACGTCGGCGGCAGCACGGAGGAGGCGCAGGAGAATATTGGCACGGAGGTCGCGACCAAGCTGATTTCGTTTCTGACCACGGGCGACACGGTCGGGGCCGTCAACTTCCCGCACGTGAATCCGGGACCGCTCGACGCAGCCGCGCGTTTGCTCAACGTTCACGGCAATGCGCCGGGCGCGCTCGCCACGCTCAACACAAAGCTTGCAGCGGAGGGCGCGAATATTGTCGCGCAGCATCTGCAAACGCAGGGCGAAACGGGATATGTGGTCACGGATCTGGACCGCGCGCCATCGAATGGATTGATCCAGGCGCTTTCGAAAGAGCCTGGCTTTATCCGAACGCGCTTGCTGTTGAAATAACCGCGCTCGACCAGCTACGAGGTGAGCTTATTCGGGAGCTGACCGCAATTGATGATGTGCGATCAGCCCCGGAGACTAGAACGATTCCTTGAACGGCCGCAAATCGATTTCTTGCGTCCATGCTGACGGATGTTGCGCGTGAATGGCCCAGAACGTTTCGGCGATTGCATCGACGTTGAGCAAGCCATTCTCGCCACGTTCGGCAACGGCTTGCGGACGCGAAGTCCTGAGCCTTTCACCGTCGATACCCCCGTCCACCACCACATGCGCGACGTGCAATCCAAGCGGCCCGAATTCGCGCGCCATGCTTTGGGCGATCATGCGCACGCCCGCTTTCGATGCCGAGAAGTGAGCGAAGCCAGGCTTGCCGCGAAGGCTCGCTGAAGCACCCGTGAAGATCACCGTGCCGCGTCCCAGCGGAACGAGTCTGCGCGCAGCTTCCCGGCCCACGAGGAATGCGCCCACGGGTCCGGTGCGCATGAAGCTTTCGAAATCGTCCAGGCTCAAATCGCGAAAATCGGCGCGCCTGTTATTGCCGACGTTATAAATGACGAGCGACGGCGGTTCAATTCCTTCGCGGGACGCCATGGCTTTATCGAAGAGATTGAGGACGTCGGGTTCCGATGTTGCATCGGTTACGACTGACTCGGCGTGATGCCCGTTCACCGTAATCGCGCGCACGACGGTGTCGAGCTTTTCAAGCGAACGGCCCGCGACAAACACGTGATAATCCTGCTGCGCAATCAGTTTGCAGAGCGCGGCACCCAGGCCGAGTTCCGCGCCTACGCCAATTACGATCGCACTTTTACGCGTCATGGGAGCACCTTGAGGTTGGTATCGAAGAACGTGATTCGATTCTATGCGTGTAACCTCAAGCATGCTTGAATGGTTGTCCTTACATGGAGCACTTCCACATGCCGGGTCATGCAGGAAGCTGTCATCGCGGCGCAGTCCCGCGCGAACCGTTTATTTGAAGTCCCAGCGCATCTGCTCGACAATGCCCACGCCCCGCGATGTACGCACGCATTCGCTGACATAGTCGGTGAACGGCAATGGCTCGAAGCCGATTTCATCGCGCAGACGATGGTTGTCGAAGGTGTAATCGAGCGCGGCAAAGCCAGCATACAGCCGCAGCGCGTGTTCGATCAGCCGGCCGCTCGCCGAGTTCTCGCGGCCGACAACCTCGCGCGCCATCTTGCGAAAATCGCGCTCGCCGCAAATGGTGTAGCGGCGGCCGTGAATGCCGGTGGCTTCGTCCATCGCGATCAGGATCTTGCCGATAGTCGGCGCTTCCGTTCCCGCCGACACGTGGTACAGGTCGAACGCCAGAGTCGGCTTCACGGCAAGCAGCATCAGCGCGCGTGCGCAATCGTCGCCGGAGACGACATCGAGCCGGCTCATGGCGCGTGCGGTGAAACGGCGCGCGCCATGCACCACGCGCATCACCCAGAAAATGCTCGCCGACGGCAGTGTCCCCAGCACGGTATGCCCCACCACGATCGATGGCCGCGCGACCACCAGCGGCAGCCGTGGAAAGTTGCTGCGCAGCAGATGTTCGGCGTCCCGCTTGCTTTGCGTGTAGGGCACGAGATGTCCCGCGTCCGCCTGCGAAAACGCTGACTCCCGCACGTTGCCGCCGCATTGCGTACCGCATGCCATTGCGGTGCTGACGTGCAGGAAGCGTTGCAGCGCGGCGCTTCCATCGAAACGCGATGCAAAGCGCAACGTGTCGCGCACATTGATATCGAGCACTTGCGGGTTGCTCGAGAACGATGCCATTGCGGCGCAGTTGATCACATGAGATGCGTCGCGAAGACGCGCGAGATCGGCGCCGCAGAACTCGCCGCCCAGTTCGCCCACGATCACGTTCGCCGCGCTCAAACGCTCCGCTTGTACGTGAGGCAAGCCGCACCGCGCGGCTGAAGCGCGTAGCCGCGCGATCGCCTCGCTGATGTCGGCGGCACGCACGAGACACACCACGCGGTCCAGCAAGCCGCCATTGACCAGCGAAACCAGCACATTCCCGCCGATAAAACCCGTCGCCCCCGTGAGTACAAGACTGGCCACACCGGCCGGACGTGCCTGTCTGTGAGGCGCCGGACGTTCAGGCCAGGTGCGGGGAGCATAGGAGGCGTAGTTGAGAGGGGTTTGCCATGCGAACATTGTGTGCTCCGTTCGGTAACAGGACAGGGTCGTAAAGGATCGACGGGAACGAGGGGGGATCAATAGCGGTAGGTCAGCGCCGATATCGCGAAGTAATTGACCTTCTTCTGCACGATCGGGCTGTCGCCGGAATTGCCGATAAGACGGCTTGCGCCAGCTTCGGTGTGCACGGACCATCGTGGGGAGAAGACGGTGGCGGTCCAGCCGACCGAAACCTTCGCGCTGTCGATACCGCCTTTCACCGAATAAGGCCGGAAGTTGCTGTTGGCCGCTTGTGCGTCGGTAACGCCAAAGAAGGTTTGCGCATAACGCCCGGTGCCCGCGTGGATGGAGCCGGTGATATCGACTTGATTCGTGGGCGTTTGCAGAACCGGCACGGTCATGGCGACGTGACCGCTCAAGCCGCGGCCGGTATGTGTGAGCGGTTGGTCGAGCGTCACGCTGATGGTCGATGTACCGAACACATGCGCGCCCGCCTGCACGGAGAGCATCAGCGAGCCCGGAATGCGGCCCATGCCCTTGAGGTAATTAGAGCCGGGCAGGTCGGCGCGATTGCTGTCGCTGCGGCCGAAGTCGTAATCGAGCGCCGTCGATACAAACAAGCCGTTCGCAAATTCCTTCTTGTAGCCGGCGCCTTCCATGGGGCTGAGAAAAAAGCCGTTGTCGAACTGGGCGGCGATAACCGGCGCGACGACCGGCCGATAATCGCGGCTACCCTCATATCGCGGTGCAATGCCGGTGGCGAGCGAAAACATATAGATATTCTCGGCGTGCGCCAGTGAGACACCGGTCAGGCCGAGCGTCGAAAGACAAAGGTGAGACAGACGTTTGCGCACAGTGGGAGCGTTCGAGGGAGAGGAAGCCGCAGTGTAGGTAGGCGGCTCTCCCGCGTCTGTCTTGAATCTGCGGGGATTTGTGCGGGTTTGTGTTCGCGTGTCGGCAAGTGTTTCAGCGAAGCTTGCTCACGCGCGTATTCTTGCGATATTGCCGTTTCGATCCCACGCCGATGAACCCATCAAACGCACTGATACGATCCGCCATGTGTTGCACTCTGTTTGCGTTCGCGAGTCCAATTGCGGGCTCTAATGCGATCGCAGCGGGTGCGCGCACGAATCACGGTAACGATCCGTTCTTTCAGATATCTACGGCTGTTGCGCATTGCCCCGCGCCTTTAGGTCCGTTGCAGACCGACCAGGAATGGCTCGACGATGCCCATTACCGCATCGAGCGCGGCAATAGCTGCTGGGTAGAGGGGCGATGCCGTTTGTCCAATGCATATCGATACGATGGCGAGATTGCCGAAGCCGTGCAACGGCGTCTGAACGCAATCAACACGACCGTGCACTGGCGTGAAAATTCGACGCTATGGCTCACGCTGCAGCGGCGATTTATCTATGTGCAAGGGTGTGTATCGAAGCAATTCGATACCGCCAAATTTCTGTCCGAGCTGGAAAAGACAGCGGATGTGGATCGGGTTGTCGACAACACCACGACCACGCCTTCCAGGCTACCGTTGCCGTACAAAACGCCCGATGACTGATGCCTGCAGGGGGGCGAGGCGTGCGCGAAATCGGTTTTGGCGACATTGAGCGCATTCGCGCGACCGCCGCAAGCCATCCACCGCACAGCCTCGCTTCAGCAACTCAATTCTGCGGCACGTTCGCCTTGTTGCCCGCGAGCGGCGAGCCATAACCGCCGCTTTGCGTGTTATTGGGCAAACCGTTGACCAGCTGAGCGCGCGGATCGGTCGGATTCAGGTTCATCTCTCCGGCCTGCACATTGCCGTGACTGGGATATTCGCTCCCGAGCGGCGCATTCGGCATCAGACGAGGATTATTCGCCGGTGCGCTCATGTCGTCGTTCGGGCTCTGTCCGTGATTCATGCCCGTGGTTTGCGCCACGGCTCCTTGCGCGGCGAACGAGGTCACAAGCGCCGCGGCGGTTACCGTCAAAATGCGGTTCAACTTAACGTGATTAACCATGACTGAACTCCCTTTGTTGGGTTTTCGTGTCCGTGATTTATTGGATTCGCGTTAAGCCGTCACGCGTTTTTATGGGTAAGTCTGCTTGGCGAAACTTGCGACCTTATTTGCGCGCCTTCTTCAACTTCTCTTCGCGCTTGGGCCTGTCGTCGATGATTTTTGTCCGGGCCTTGTTCTTCAGCTTCTTCCACTTCTTGCACTCGTCCTTCGTGCGCAAGCAGCCAATGCACAGGCCGGTTTTGCTGTCGAACTTGCAGATGCTGATGCAGGGCGATTCAACTGCCATATCAATCCAATGGAATCTGAGAAAAATGCGTGCTGCTCACCACGTGAAATCTCGCACAATGCATGCCCGAGTGCCAAAAACATAATTGCGATCAGGCCAATAGCCGACGCAGCACGGGTGTACACAAATTGTTCATCCGGGTAGCTAATCCGTGGCACGTGTGACCCGGATGCTAAGATTTGGAACATTCCGTCGCGTTGTGCGTAAAGACTGTATGTTATGTCGTGCATTACGCCACCTGCGACCTACCGGCTTTTGCTTCGGACCATGCAAAAACCCCCACTGTTCTCGACGCTGAGCCAGCTTGAATTCGAGCGCGCCGTACTGGGACGCGTTGTGGCCGGCATGCCGCTCGCCGAAGTGCTCGAACACGTGATCCATCGGGTGGAAAACCGCTCGGAGCAGCCCATGCGCGCCTCCGTGCTGCTGGTCGATGCCACCGGAAAACGCCTCGTTCATGGCGCGGCGCCGAGTTTGCCCGACGAATACAACCGCATTGTCGACGGCCTCGAAACCGGCCCTTTAATGGGATCGTGCGGGGCCGCGGCGTTTCGCGGGGAACCGGTGATTGTCGAGGACATTGATACAGACCCGGTCTGGGCCGCTTTTCGCGATATCGCCCGGAAGTTCGAATTGCGCGCGTGCTGGTCCATGCCCATTTGCGCCGCCGATGGCCGCGTGCTCGGCACCTTCGCCAATTACTATTCGATGCCGAAAAAGCCGTCGCCCGAAGAACTGGACGACATTGCGCAAGTGGCGAGCGTGACGGCGCTGGCAATCGAGCGGCACGCTGGCGACCGCGCGTTGCGGGAAAGCGAAGAGCGTTTGCGGATCGCGCAGCAGGCCGGCGGGATCGGCACCTTCGAGCTGTTTCCGGACAGCGGGCGTATTGCGGTATCGGAGGAACTTTGCTGGCAGTGGGGTTTGACGCCCCGCCATGAGACTCATCTCGACGTGCTGCTGGACCTCGTGCATCCCGATGACCGCGCACGCGTGCTGACGGCGCACCAGGACATGCATACGGGCGCGCTGGATTATCTCGAATATCGCATCCGCCGCGCGGACAATGGCGAAGAGCGCTGGATGGCACGCCGCGGCGAAGCCATCGCCAACAGCAGCGGCGGCCTGCGTTTTCTTGGCGTGACCTACGACATCACGGGCCACAAGCGTTTCGAAGAACGCCTGCGCGTGAGCGAAACGCAATTGCGCCGCCTGAACGATTCGCTCGCGGCCGAAGTCGATGCCCGCACTCGCGAGCGCAACAGCATCTGGCGCAATTCGCGCGATCTTTTTATCGTGGCGACCAGTTCGGGCGTGCTGCGTGCAGTGAATCCCGCGTGGACCGACATCCTGGGTTTTCGCGAGGACGAACTGATCGGCAAGTCGTTCGCGGAAATCGTTCATCCGGATGACGTGGAAGCCACCGAGACCGCGCTGCAATCCGTCGCGCGTTCGGGGATCGTGCGGTTTGAAAATCGTAACCGTCACAAGGACGGGTCTTACCGATGGGTATCGTGGGTCGCGGCGCCCGAGGGCGACACCCTGTACGGCAACGGCCGCGATGTCACCAGCGAGAAGGAAACCCAGCACGCGCTGCAGCAAACCGAAGAGGCCTTGCGTCAGGCGCAGAAGATGGAGGCGCTCGGGCAACTGACAGGCGGTATCGCGCACGATTTCAACAATCTGCTGCAAGGCATTACCGGTCCGCTCGAACTGATCCGCCGTTATACCCAGCTCGGCCGGACGGACGACATCGACCGCTTCATCACGATGGCAACCGGCGCTGCGAACCGCGCCGCGTCGCTGACGCATCGTCTGCTGGCGTTTTCGCGGCGTCAGCCGCTCGACCCGAAGCCGGTGAACGCGGACGAGTTGCTGCATTCCATCGACGATCTGCTCAAGCGCACGATGGGCGAGGCGATCGATACACGCGTGATTCCCAATCCGAGACTCTGGCTCACGCGCTGCGATGCAAATCAGCTCGAAAACGCCGTGCTGAACTTCGCGATCAACGCGCGTGACGCGATGCCCGAAGGCGGCCGCCTGACGCTCGAGACGGACAACGTGGAACTTGGGCCCGAGTTCGCAACGTCGCATCCCGATGTCGCGCCGGGCCAGTACGTGGTGGTATCGGCGTCGGATACGGGCGCCGGCATGCCCGACGACGTCAAGGCGCGCGCCTTCGATCCGTTCTATACGACCAAGCCGCTCGGGCAGGGCACGGGGCTGGGTTTATCGATGGCGTACGGGTTTGCCAAGCAATCGGGCGGAATCGCGACCATCGAAAGCGCGCCCGATGCCGGTACGACCATCCGGCTGTATTTGCCGCGGTTCACCGGCGGTGCGGGCAAGACCGAGGTGACAACGGAACTGACGGAAGCGCATCGCGCAGCCGGCGGCCACGTGATCCTGGTGGTTGAAGACGATGCGTCGGTGCGTGAGCTCGTGTGCGAGATCCTGCGCGACCTGAATTACGAGGTGCTGGAGGCCGTCGACGGACCGTCCGGACTTGCGATACTGCATTCGCCGGCGCGTATTGACCTGCTGGTCACCGATGTTGGCCTGCCCGGGCGGCATCGGGAAGCTGGCGGCCGTTCAGCCCA
>NZ_JBSIPA010000192.1:0-11547 GCF_053574605.1 Caballeronia sp. M23-90
TCCTCCCGCTGCCAACGCCGCCGTCGACAAACCCAGCAGGCTTGCGTGCCTGAGCAACTCGCGCCGCGAGAGCCGGCCGGCCTTGAATTCATCGATGGCATGGTTGCCCAGTTCTCCCGTTGAGTTGCGCGCTGCGTCGAGCGTGGAATCGGAGAAAAAAGGCGTGGTGACGGTTTTCTTCATCGGGCTGTCCGGTTCTGGGTTCGGTTGTTGTTCTTGACTCGACGACACTGCGCACGCTGGCGCGGCTCAAAGCAGCTTTCCGGCGCACATCCAGTTTAGCGGAGCAAATTACGTTCCGTTTCCGGCCCGCGTTTCGCTCGGCATTATTTTCGCCCTGGAAGAGGGTTATCCAAGCGCTATCTATCAGTGCTGATGCGGATGTTTGTGGATCGGATCGACCCAAAACACTTCTTCGGGCTGCTCCACGGCATCGATGTTCAGATTCACCACGACCGCCTCGTTGTCGCTGCGCACGAGCACGCATTCCAGCGGTTCATCGGTCAGCGCGTTGATCTCCTGATGCGGCACGTAAGGCGGCACGAAGATGAAATCGCCCGGGCCGGCCTCGGCTGTGAATTCCAGGTGATTGCCCCATTTCATGCGCGCCTGTCCGCGCACCACGTAGATCACGCTTTCGAGCGCGCCGTGATGATGCGCCCCGGTCTTGGCATTCGGATGGATCGTGACCGTGCCGGCCCAGATCTTCTGCGCGCCGACGCGCGCTGCATTGATCGCGGCCGCGCGGTTCATGCCGGGCGTCTGGGCCGTGTTGGTATCGAGCTGATCGCCCTTGATGACCTTGACGCCGTTCTCGCGCCAGTCTGTGTGATCGTGTTCATGTTGCTGTTCGTCGCTCATTCTGTCTCCCGCTGGCCGATGGATAAACGCATGAAAAAGTCCGCTGCCACCGGCAAAAAACAGCCGACTTCAGCGGACTTCAGCAAACTTCGCTTTGAATCTAGCTCTGCATCAAGCTCCAAACTCGACGATGTTTACTTCGACTTCGAATTAACGATGGCTTCCGCGACATTGTTCGGCGTCTCGGAGTAATGCTTGAACTCCATCGTGTAGGTCGCGCGGCCTTGAGTCAGCGAGCGCAGCGTCGTTGAATAGCCGAACATTTCCGCGAGCGGCACTTCGGCGCGAACCAGCTTGCCGCCGCCACCGGCAATGTCTTCCATCCCCTGAACGATGCCGCGCCGTGACGACAAATCGCCCATCACGTTGCCCATGAAGTCCTCGGGCGTTTCCACTTCCACGGCCATCATCGGTTCGAGCAGCACCGGCTTGGCTTTGCGCATGCCGTCCTTGAACGCCATCGATCCAGCCATGCGGAACGCGTTTTCGTTCGAGTCGACGTCGTGGTACGAGCCGAAAGTCAGCGTCACCTTGACGTCGACGACCGGATAACCCGCCAGCACACCCGCCTTCAGCGTTTCCTGGACGCCCTTGTCCACGGCCGGAATGTATTCGCGCGGAACCACGCCGCCCTTGATGGCATCGACAAATTCATAGCCGGTACCCGGTTTTTGCGGTTCCAGCTTCAGCACCACATGACCGTACTGACCGCGGCCACCCGACTGCTTGACGAACTTGCCTTCTATATCTTCAACCGGAATGCGAATGGTCTCGCGATACGCCACCTGCGGCTTGCCGACGGTCGCTTCAACGCCAAACTCCCGGCGCATCCGGTCGACGAGAATTTCCAGGTGCAGCTCGCCCATGCCGGAAATGATCGTCTGGCCGGATTCCTCGTCGGTCTGCACGCGGAACGAGGGATCTTCCTGCGCGAGCCGGTTCAACGCGATACCCATCTTTTCCTGGTCGGGCTTGGTCTTCGGCTCGACGGCCTGGGAGATCACCGGTTCCGGGAAGATCATGCGTTCCAGAATGATCGGATGAGCGGGGTCGCACAGCGTGTCGCCGGTCGTCGCTTCCTTCAAACCCACGGCCGCGGCGATATCGCCTGCGCGCACTTCCTTGATTTCCTGACGCTCGTTCGCATGCATCTGGAGAATCCGGCCGAGCCGCTCCTTTTTCTCCTTGATGGCGTTGTAGACGGTATCGCCGGAATTCACGACGCCCGAATACACGCGGAAAAAGATCAACTGGCCCACGAACGGGTCCGTCATGATCTTGAACGCGAGCGCGGAGAACGGGTCTTCGTCAGTCGGATGACGTTCCGCTTCCTTGTCGTACTCGTCCACGCCCATGATGGCGGGCACGTCCGCCGGCGACGGCAGATAGTCGATCACCGCGTCGAGCATCGCCTGCACGCCCTTGTTCTTGAACGCGCTGCCGCAGAACATCGGCACGATCTCGCTGCGCAGCGTCCGTGACCGGATGGCCGCCTTGATCTCGTCTTCGCTGATTTCCTCACCGCCGATGTACTTGTCCATCAGCGCTTCGTTGGCGTCCGCGGCCGCTTCGATCATCTTCTCGCGCCATTCCTCGGCGGTTGCGAGCAGGTTCTCAGGGATTTCCTGATACTCGAACAGCACGCCCTGACTGGCTTCGTCCCAAATGATCGCCTTCATCTTGACCAGGTCGATCACGCCCTGGAAATGATCTTCGGCGCCCACGGGGATTTGCATCGGCACGGCGACGCCTTTCAGGCGCTCGCCAATCTGACGTTGCACGCGGAAGAAATCGGCGCCCACGCGGTCCATCTTGTTCACGAACGCAATGCGCGGAACCTTGTATTTATTGGCCTGGCGCCATACGGTTTCGGATTGCGGCTGCACGCCACCGACCGAGTCGTAGACCATGCAGGCGCCGTCGAGCACGCGCATAGACCGTTCCACTTCGATGGTGAAGTCGACGTGTCCGGGTGTATCGATGATGTTGATACGATGTTCAGGGTAATTCCCGGCCATGCCTTTCCAGAAGGCCGTGGTGGCGGCAGAGGTGATGGTGATGCCGCGCTCCTGTTCCTGCTCCATCCAGTCCATCGTCGCCGCGCCGTTGTGAACCTCACCAATTTTGTGATTCACGCCAGTGTAGAAAAGAATGCGTTCGGTGGTCGTGGTCTTGCCGGCATCGATATGAGCGCTGATACCAATATTCCGATAGCGGTCGATGGGAGTCTTGCGGGGCACTTGAACCTCCTGTTGATTGGATGGAGCTTTTTGTTGCCGAACCGGCCGAATGCTGAAAATGGCGGTTTGGCGGCTCCGGAGCGAAGCGCTATGCGTGTTTCGCTGGTTTATCAGGATAGCGCGTCGAGGCTCTCTTTGCAGGAATCTTGCCAGCCCGCCAAAAACGGCGAATCCGTTCGCTAGAGGCGCCTCGCGCGTCCCACAACGCAAAAAGCCGGCGCGCGCCCGAAAGCGGCAGCCGGCTCCAAAGTCATTTACGGGCGCGGCCGGGGATTCCGGGCGCCGGAGTGCGTTACTGCACGGGCGGCAATCCCTCGATCTTCATTCCAGGCTTGATTCCCTTTGCGGTGAACCAGCCCTTGCTCATCTCGAGCGCGTACACGCCGTTGTTGCGTGGGCAATGGTTGTTCTCCGTCTCGGCCTGCATTTCATCGATATCCGTCACCGTGCCGTCCTCGCGAATAAAAGCAATCGACAGCGGGATCAACGTGTTTTTCATCCAGAAGCAATGCACGGCACGTTCGTTGAACACGAACAGCATGCCTTCGTTGGGCGCGAGCTTCGTGCGATACATCAGGCCTTGCTCGCGATCGGCGTCGGATGAAGCAATGGCGGCGTCGATCACATACATGCCGGCCGTGAGCTTGGTGTGCGGAAAGTCTCCGGGTTGCTTGGCGCCCGGCGGCATTTGCTGCGCGTGTGCGCCAAGCGAAATGAGCGGCATGGCAACCACGACGAGCGCACGGCGAACCAGACGGCCAAGGTTGAACGACGGGATTGAGCGGGGGGACATTGATGAAGGCCACGAAAGACGCACGGCGAAACTCCTCACGGGATAAAGCCGGTTGACTGAATGATCCGGCATGACTGGCGCATGTTACTTGAGCACGTGCAAAAAGAAAAAGGCAGAACCTCTGAAGGTGTCTGCCTTTAATGTCGCGTGAGCGACAGCACTACTTGGTATTAGCGTCGCGTTGCCGCGATCTATGACCAATTGATGCGACTTACTCCGACGCGGCCGAAGCTGCAGCAGCCGAAGCTGCCTTCTTGTGCGTAGCCTTCTTGTGGGTCGACTTCTTGTGTGCCGACTTGTGAGCGGTCGAAGCAGCTGCAGGTGCCGATGCTTCCGGTGCCGAAGCTTGTGCGAATGCAGCCGTTGCGAACAGGCCAGCGACGAGAGCAGCGATCAGTTTGTTCATGTTGTGAATCCTCAGCTTTAGTTTGATTTAACCTTATGACCCGGTCGATGGAGTCATGTCGGTAAACGAGCCATCCACCTTTTGGTTGACAGGGGTCTCGAACAAAAATGTCGATCCCGCTGCGAGCACTTGAACCTTACGTAAAGCCTTCATAAAAGGGTTGTTCGTTGCAGTTCTTCGCTAATGCCGGATGGCGTTTTAAGGCATCTGCTGCGAATAACGCCGCTTGCGGTAAGTCGGTTGACGTGAGTTTTTATGGGATAACGCAAGGCGGTCAGTAGAAGATCGTTTGGAAGCCGAAATGAATTCGTAATGTGGTGCGCGCGATGCAACACTCAAACGGGCATCAGTTAAACGATGCCGTTCCAGGGCGCACGAGCGGGCAGGTTCATTGATGCGCCGGGTGCGAGGCCGAGGCCGAAGACATCGAGCGCGCCTATGCCGGTGCGCACCAGCCGCAAAGTCGGATACCCGATGGCCGCCGTCATGCGGCGTACTTGCCGGTTTCGCCCTTCAGTAATCGATAACTCGATCCACGTCGTCGGGATGGCGGCGCGGTATCGAATGGGCGGGGTGCGCGGCCAAAGCGCTTCCACCGACTCGACCAACTTCACCTTGCATGGGCGCGTGACGAAATCTCCCAGATCGACGCCTGCGGCCAGCCGTTCGAGCGCGGCGGCATCGGGCGCGCCTTCGACTTGCGCCCAATATCGTTTCACGAGTTTGTGACGCGGTTCTGAAATGCGCGCCTGAAGCGCGCCGTCGTCGGTGAGCAGGAGCAGGCCTTCGCTGTCGGTATCGAGCCGGCCCGCGGGGTACACGCCGGGCGTATCGATCCATTCAGCCAGCGACGGATGTTTCTCGTGCGCTGAAAACTGGCAGATCGTGCCGAACGGTTTATTGAGCGCAATCAGCGGCATGGCGTCTGGTGCAGTGTCGGTGCGGTAAATGGCGAATGCCGGCATCTTAATGCACCAACATCACGGAACCGGCATACGCGCCATCCGGGCGGACGCTTCATACCGTGGGCTAGAATAGCCTTCGAAGCCGTCTCGAACGTGCGCCGGCCTTGGCTGCAAGGCTGGCGACATTGTCTGGCTACCCTTTTTTTGCCACCGATTTCCGTGCATTTCCTTATCTAATAGTCCAGTTTGAATTGGAGTCGCTCATGCCGTATCAGCACATCGTGGTTCCGACGGAGGGTGAGAAGATCACCGTCAACGCCGATTACACCCTCAATGTCTCCGACCAGCCGATCATTCCGTTTATTGAAGGCGACGGCACGGGCGTGGACATCACACCGGTGATGATCAAGGTAGTCGACGCAGCCGTGGAAAAAGCGTACGGCGGCAAGAAGAAGATTCACTGGATGGAAATCTTCGCCGGGGAGAAGGCGACCAGGGTTTACGGCCCTGACGTCTGGCTGCCCGACGAAACGCTGGACGTGCTGAAGGAATATGTCGTTTCGATCAAGGGACCGCTCACCACGCCGGTGGGCGGCGGTATCCGGTCGCTCAACGTCGCGCTGCGCCAGCAACTCGACTTGTACGTCTGCCTGCGCCCGGTCCAGTACTTCAAGGGCGTACCGTCGCCGGTGCGCGAGCCGGAGAAGACCAACATGGTCATCTTCCGCGAGAACTCCGAGGACATCTACGCCGGTATTGAATGGCCGGCTGAGTCCGAAGGCGCGAAGAAGATCATCAAGTTCCTGCAGGAAGAGATGGGCGTGAAAAAGATCAGGTTTCCGGAGACATCGGGTATCGGGATCAAGCCGGTGTCGCGTGAGGGCACGGAGCGCCTGGTTCGCAAGGCAATCCAGTACGCACTCGACAACAACCGCAGTTCGGTCACGCTCGTGCACAAGGGCAACATCATGAAGTTCACGGAAGGCGCATTCCGTGACTTTGGCTACGCGCTCGCGCAAAAGGAGTTCGCGGCCGAGCTGATCGATGGCGGCCCGTGGATGAAGATCAAGAACCCGAAGGGTAATGACGTTGTCTTGAAGGACGTGATCGCGGACGCCTTCTTGCAGCAGATCCTGTTGCGTCCCGCCGAATACGATGTGATCGCCACGCTCAACCTGAACGGTGACTACGTTTCCGACGCTCTGGCGGCGCAAGTTGGCGGAATCGGCATTGCGCCGGGCGCGAACATGTCGGATTCGGTCGCCATGTTCGAAGCTACACATGGCACGGCGCCGAAGTACGCGGGCAAGGATTACGTGAATCCTGGCTCGGAGATTCTCTCGGCGGAAATGATGCTGCGCCATATGGGCTGGATCGAAGCCGCCGACATCATCATCAAGTCGATGGAAGCATCGATCCTGCAAAAACGCGTCACCTATGACTTCGCACGCCAGATGGAAGGCGCGACTCAAGTGTCGTGTTCAGGGTTCGGGCAGGTGCTGGTCGAGAATATGTAGGCGTGCAACTGGACATGTAGTAAATGGCTGAGGCCCCGATGCAACCGAAAGGCATCTGGGCTTTTTTCGTCCGTTTCCCGTCCCAAAACAAAAAAACCCGGCTCGCAGCCGGGTTTCGAGGACTGTGCGCTTTTCGAACGGTCAGGCAGATTCCTGGATGTTCGATGCCTGTTTGCCCTTCGGTCCCTGGACAATCTCGAAGCTGACCTTCTGGCCCTCCTTGAGCGTCTTGAAACCATTCATCTGTATCGCCGAGAAATGTGCAAACAGATCTTCGCCGCCTTCATCGGGCGTGATGAATCCGTAGCCTTTCGCGTCGTTGAACCATTTGACCGTACCTGTTGACATCACTTCCCCTCTTACTCTCGTCGCTACCACGAGCACGCTCGAAAAGCTTGACGACCCACTATGTGAGCCGCCCCCTCCTCACAAGCTCACCTCGGCCTTTCTTCACCTGAAACGCTTCGGAAAAAAGTGCCAATTTGATTGTTTAATCTCTTAAATCAGGTGTCAAGAAAATTTTGAGATGGCCGTAAAGCCGTTGTAAATGCCTCATTTCAAGGGTTTTTCCCGCTTTGCGCGTATCCCGCCGCACAAGCACGCCATCTTGAAAAGTCGCATAATCGACGCACATGCAGTACAGGCAGGAAGCGGCACGAGACGTGCGCAATGTTGGCGGGCCGTATCGCTTGTACGAGGCGCAGCAAAGTCGTCCAGGAAGTGACCAGGGCAGGCCGCACAAGGTGAACAATTCGTTTTTTTGAGAGCTGTGCGATACTGGATTCAACGGTGTTTCAAGAGGGCCGGTTCGGTAAAAAGAGCCGGCGGAATTCAGCAAGCGACAGGTCGCGCGAAGTGTGCGGCGACATCGATTCGGCCCCTACGGCGAACGGAGTTTTGGCGAGATGGCGAGCCTGTCCAAGTTGTTTAGAATGGGCGTATGGCGATCAATCCCAACAAGCAGGATGGCACCGTACTGGAGCGGCAGGAACAGAAGCTCAAACAGCCGTCCATGTACAAAGTGGTGCTGTTGAATGACGACTTCACGCCGATGGAATTCGTCGTGTTCGTCGTGCAGGAACATTTCAATAAGGATCGTGAGACTGCGACGCAGATCATGCTGAAGGTTCATCGCGAAGGCAGGGGAGTTTGTGGGGTCTATACGCGGGACATCGCGTCGACCAAAGTTGAGCAAGTCGTTAGCCACGCGAGGCAAGCGGGTCATCCGCTGCAGTGTGTGATGGAGGAAGCATGATTGCCCAGGAACTGGAAGTCAGTCTGCACATGGCGTTTATGGAAGCACGTCAGGCGCGGCACGAGTTCATTACGGTCGAGCATCTTTTACTGGCCTTGTTGGACAACCCGACCGCGGCTGAAGTGTTGCGTGCATGCGCAGCAAACATTGAAGATTTGCGGCAAAACCTGCGCAATTTCATTCATGACAACACGCCCACCGTGCCCGGCACGGACGACGTCGATACTCAGCCCACGCTTGGTTTTCAGCGCGTAATTCAGCGCGCGATCATGCATGTGCAATCAACGTCGAATGGAAAGAAGGAGGTCACCGGCGCGAACGTGCTGGTCGCTATCTTCGGCGAAAAAGATTCGCATGCCGTCTACTACCTGCAACAGCAGGGCGTGACGCGCCTCGACGTCGTCAATTTCATCTCGCATGGTATTGCGAAGACGAACACGGGCGATGCGGCGAAGGCGAGCAGCGAAGCGAATCCGGAGGCGGAAGACGCGGCAGCGCAAAAGGAAACCCCTCTTGCGCAGTTCACGCAGAACCTGAACCAGCTTGCGAAGGACGGCAAGATCGATCCGCTGATCGGCCGCGAACTGGAAGTCGAACGTGTGGTGCAAGTACTTTGCCGCCGCAGGAAGAATAATCCGCTGCTCGTGGGTGAGGCTGGCGTGGGTAAGACCGCCATTGCCGAAGGGCTCGCATGGCGCATCACGCGCGGCGAAGTGCCGGATATTCTCGCCGACGCACAGGTGTATTCGCTCGATATGGGTGCATTGCTCGCCGGTACTAAGTACCGGGGCGATTTCGAGCAGCGTCTCAAGACAGTGTTGAAAGAGTTGAAGGAACGCCCGCATGCGGTGTTGTTCATCGACGAGATTCATACGCTGATCGGTGCGGGTGCTGCATCGGGTGGAACGCTGGATGCATCCAATCTGCTGAAGCCGGCGTTGTCGTCGGGTCAACTGAAGTGCATCGGCGCCACTACGTTCACCGAATATCGTGGGATCTTCGAAAAAGACGCAGCGTTGTCGCGTCGTTTCCAGAAGGTTGATGTCGCTGAGCCGACTGTCGAGCAGACCATCGCGATCCTGCGTGGACTCAAGTCGCGGTTCGAGGAACACCACGGCGTGAAGTATTCGTCGGGTGCGCTTTCGGCAGCGGCCGAACTGTCGGCGCGTTTCATCACCGACCGTCATTTGCCGGACAAGGCAATCGACGTGATCGATGAAGCGGGTGCCGCGCAACGCATCCTGCCGAAGTCGAAGCAGAAGAAAACGATCGGCAAGAATGAGATCGAGGAAATCATCTCGAAGATCGCCCGCGTCCCGCCGCAAAGCGTGTCGCAAGACGATCGCAGCAAGCTGCAGACGCTGGATCGCGATCTGAAGAGCGTGGTGTTCGGGCAAGACCAGTCCATCGATGCCCTCGCGGCTGCCATCAAGATGGCGCGTGCGGGTCTCGGCAAGACGGACAAGCCAATCGGCGCATTCCTGTTCTCGGGTCCGACGGGTGTCGGCAAGACGGAAGTTGCGAAGCAACTGGCGTTCACGCTGGGTATCGAACTGCTGCGCTTCGACATGTCCGAGTACATGGAACGTCACGCGGTGAGCCGGCTGATCGGCGCGCCGCCGGGATATGTCGGGTTCGATCAAGGCGGTTTGCTGACCGAAGCCGTCACGAAGAAGCCGCATTGCGTGCTGTTGCTGGACGAAATCGAGAAGGCGCATCCGGATATCTATAACGTGCTGCTGCAGGTCATGGACCACGGCACGCTGACCGACAACAACGGTCGCAAGGCAGATTTCCGCAACGTCATCATCATCATGACGACGAACGCGGGCGCTGAAGCGATGCAGAAATCGGTTATCGGCTTCACGAACCGTCGGGAAACCGGCGACGAAATGGCCGATATCAAGCGGATGTTCACGCCTGAGTTCCGCAATCGTCTGGACCAGATCATCAGCTTCCGTTCGCTGGATGAAGAAATCATCATGCGCGTGGTCGACAAGTTCCTGATGCAACTGGAAGATCAGTTGCACGAGAAGAAGGTCGATGCGGTCTTTACGGACGCGTTGCGCAAGCACCTCGCGAAGCATGGTTTCGATCCGCTGATGGGCGCACGGCCAATGCAGCGCCTGATCCAGGACACGATTCGTCGTGCGCTGGCTGACGAGTTGCTGTTCGGCAAGCTGATGACGGGTGGCCGCGTGACGGTCGACGTGGATGCGGACGACAAGGTGTCGCTGACGTTTGACGAAAGCCCTGTCCCGCGCAATCCAAACCCGGAAGCGGTCGAGGTCGAGTAAGCAACAAGCAGGTGATGACTGAAGTCAGGTGACACGCGTGTAAGGTGTGTCATCATCGGCGAGGCGGCGCGGAGAAACTTTCCGCGCCGCCTCGCTTTTTTACGTCCGCGAGCGTTGCGGATATTGACTTCAAGAGGTTGATTTGAGCTTTGAACGTGGGTCGTTCGAGACCATTGTCGAACGGGAGAAGGGGCTGCACCGGAGTCTGACGGCCGGACAGATGTCGATGATCGCCATTGGCGGGGCGATTGGAACGGGATTGTTTCTGGGCAGTGGTTTTGCGATCGGCTTTGCGGGGCCGAGCGTGTTGCTGAGTTACGCAATAGGCGCGGTCATCGCCTTGTTGCTGATGGGCGCGCTGGCCGAGATGACGGTGGCGCATCCGACATCGGGTTCATTCGGCGCTTACGCAGAGTTTTATATCGGGCCGCTCGCGGGGTTTCTCGTGCGGTACGCCTACTGGTCGGCGGTTGTGTTCGCCGTCGGCACGGAGGTCAGCGCGGTTGCCGTGTTCATGAAGTACTGGTTCGCGAACGTGCCCGGCTGGTACTGGATCGTCGGGTTTTCGGGCGCGTTGATCGGTGTGAACGCAGCCAGCGTGAAGGTCTACGGCGTGATCGAGTATGCGTTTTCGATGCTGAAGATCGTGGCTATCGTCGCGTTCATTTTGCTCGGCGCCGTGTTCGTCTATGGCGCGCCAACATCTTCCGGCGTGGGGTTCAGCAACTTCACCGCGCACGGCGGGTTCTTTCCGCACGGCTTGAAAGGCATGTGGTTCGCGGTGATCGTGTCGATTTTCAGCTACCTGAACATCGAGACCATTGCGGTCGCAGCGGGCGAAGCGCGCGATCCTCAACGCGCAGTGGCGAAGGCGTTCAGGTCGACCGTCTTCCGTCTTGTGCTGTTTTACTTACTCACGCTGGCGCTGATGCTGGCCATCGTTCCATGGACGCAGGCGAGCACTGACGAAAGTCCGTTCGTCAAGGTCATGGCCGCCACGCACGTTCCGTACGCGGCAGGTGTGATCAACTTCGTGGTGCTGGTCGCGGCGCTGTCCGCCATGAACAGCCAGCTTTATATCACCACGCGCATGATGTTCAGCCTGTCGCGCGCGGAAGAAAAGATGCGTGACGAAGATCATCAGCCACGCGAACATCGCGCCGAAGATGGCAAGCGACATCATCAAGCCGAAGGCCATCGCCGGCCAGAACGCGGTCAGGACGGTCGCCAGCGCAATGCCGATGGTCGAGACGGAAAGCGCCGCGGTCGGCAA
>NZ_JBSIPA010000193.1:0-11530 GCF_053574605.1 Caballeronia sp. M23-90
TGCGCACGCCGCCGCCGGGCAGCCGGACTTCGAGCAGCTTCACGCGCGGTTGCTGCCTGAGCAACATTTGATGCACGGGTTTGCCGGCGAAATCGACTGTCGATTCAATCCAGTCGTCCGCCACGCCCGCCATGCGCGCATAGGCGAGGCGCGTGCCTTTTTCGCGGAGTTTCACGTAGTCGAAGTTCGCGCCGTTCGCACCGCCGATCAAGTGAACGGTGGTCACGCACCAGCCGGCCGCGAGCTTGTCGCTGATGCCGGGATTGACGAAGAGCAGATCGTCGTCGAGATGGGCTACGACAGTGATGAGCGACCCGGCGTGGCAATCGGCGGCTGGAACGGATGGTTGCGCCGACGTTTGCGCGATGGCCGGTGAGAGCAGGGCGCTGATGGCCCACAGCAGTATCGATAAGCACGCAACAGCCAATCTCCGCATGGAACGGCTCATTTGCATGATTCCCCCGTATGGCATTTTTTGTCTGCTGAATCAGTGAATCTGGCAGCTTGAAGTGTAGCGGCGCGACGTTCCGTTGCCGAGCGAACATGGAAGGAGGGTTTGGCGGATTGTGGGGAGTGGGAAAAACAAAACCCCGCCTGCCTTGCGGCAAGCGGGGTTCAGTTCATCCGGCGGGAAAGCCAGAAGCGATATTGGTGGAGGCGGCGGGAATCGAACCCGCGTCCAGTAGCGCTCTACGACCAGTTCTACATACTTAGTTCTATCATTTGATTTAACCTGGCGACGCGGACGAACACGCTTCGCTTCGGCGATTCACTAAATTTTCGACCTTGGCGTCGCGACGCCGACAAGGCTTATCTGACGTATATGACCTCTCTCGGTATTGCTACCGGTCTTGCGACTCTAGTCCGTCAGTAAACTAGGGAGAGGCAGGCGGCCCTTAGGCTGCCAGTGCGAACGTTTCGTCGTTTGCAGTTACGTTTTTCCCATTGATTTACGAGGTGACGGGTCCTCGGTATGCCCTAGCCGCTTCGCAACCCCTGTCGAAACCAGGTCGCCCCCGAAGCATTGCGTATTATCTCACAGATCCAGCCGCCATCAGCGTCAGTGCAAGGACTGAAGGACACCGCAACTTATTGCACATCCCGCAGCAATTGCTGCAATTCGATAGTCGTTTCTACCACGTGATCAGCATGCCAGCGCGTGGGCGGCAAGTCCGTGCCGCAGTAGCCATAGGCTGCCGCCACGGTGACCATGCCGGCCGCGAAACCCGCTTGAACGTCGCGCAGATCGTCGCCCACATACACAACCTGCTCGGGCTTTTCTTCCATCAACTCGGCGGCGTGAAGCAAGGGCGCCGGATGCGGCTTCGAGTGCGAGGTCGTGTCGCCGCAAACCACGCACGCCGCCCGTTCCGCAAGTCCGAGCAATGCCACGAGCGGTTCAGCCAGCCGCGTGACCTTGTTCGTCACGATGCCCCATCGAACACCGCGGGCATCGAGCTGATCGAGCAGTTCATCGATACCCGGAAACAGCGTCGTTTCAATACAGAGATCCGCTTCGTAGTTCGCCAGGAACTCCTCGCGCATGGCTGCGTAATCCGGATGTTCGGGACTGATCTCGAACGCGCCGCCAAGCAAACCCCGCGCGCCCGCCGATGCCAGCGGCCGCAACGTCTCCAGCGGACGCATCTCGAGCCCACGGTCGTGACGCATCTTGTTGACGGCTGCGACGAGGTCGGGCGCGGTATCGGCGATCGTGCCGTCGAGGTCGAACAAGACCGCCTGACACAGCTTCAGCCGGTCCTTGTCCAATTCCTGCTGCGAAGAGGGCGTCGGGTCGTCGCTCATGAAAGTCCGTACGGGTTCAATGACGCTCGGTGGCGTCGGGTCCGCATCTGTGGAGTTCGAGTTGTCGTTCGGTCGGTCGTTCATGTTCGTTTTCGTCATGCCACGCGACGGCAAGCCATCAGGTAGTTGATGCTAGTGTCGTCGGAGATGCCAAAGCGCTTGGCGAGCGGGCGATAAGTAATCCCCTTGATCTCGACGATATCTAATTGCGCCGAACGCACAAGTTGCGCAAGTTCTGACGGCTTGATGAAACGCGCATAGTCGTGCGTGCCGCGCGGGAGCATCCGGGCAATGTACTCCGCGCCGATCACCGCGAACAGGTACGCCTTGGCATTGCGATTGAGCGTGGAGAAGAACACCCAGCCACCCGGCTTCACCAGCGTGGCGCAAGCCTGGACAATCCCGGCGGGGTCGGGTACGTGTTCGAGCATTTCCATGCACGTGACGACGTCATAGGTGCCCGGTTCACGCGCAGCAAGCGCTTCTGCCGCAATTTCCTCGTATTCGACTTCCACACCGCTTTCCAGGCTGTGCAAGTCGGCCACGCTCAGCGCATTCGACGACAAATCCACGCCTTTCACCTTCGCGCCGCGCACCGCCATGGACTCGGACAGTATCCCGCCACCGCAGCCGACATCCAGCGCGCGTTTGCCCGGCAAGTGAGCCAGGCCGTCGATCCAATCGAGCCGCACGGGGTTCAGTTCATGCAGCGGTTTGAATTCGGCATTCGGGTCCCACCAGCGATGAGCCAGCTCGCTGAATTTCTGAAGCTCGTGGGGATCGGCATTGATCATGTGCGGATAGCCTTGAAACGAAGGTCGTGAACAGTCAGGCACCAAGTATATAGGCGGTGACGGAACCGGGTAAAACGGGCCGGAGAAAGAAGGGGGCAGCTTGTGGGCGCCGGGCGCGCATAAAAAAAGCCCCGCCGAAGCGGGGCTTTGATCCTGCGGCAATCAGTCGCTAAATTACTGCGGCTGACGCGAGGTTCCAACAACTTCGACTTCCACGCGACGATCCGGTGCGAGGCAGGCGATGAGTTGCTTGTGGTTCTTCTGGTTGCAACCGGTGGTAACCGGGTTGCGCTTGCCCTTGCCTTCCGTATAGATACGGTTGGCTTCGATGCCCTTGCTGACCAGGTATGCCTTGACAGCTTGTGCACGACGCAGCGACAGACGATCGTTGTACTTGTCCGAACCGATGCGGTCCGTGTAACCCGTAGCGACCACGACTTCCAGGTTCAGGTCGCCAATCTTCGATGCGAGATCGTCAAGCTTTGCCTTACCAGCCGGCTTCAGGATTGCCTTGTCGAAGTCGAACAGAGCGTCAGCTTGGTACGTAACCTTCTGGCTTTGGATGACCGGAGCAACCGGAGCGACCGGTGCCGGCGGCGTCGGTGCTTGCGCTACCAGCGCGCCATCGCACTTTGCGTTTGCCGTAGCCGGGGTCCAGAACGCATCGCGCCAGCAAAGCTCGTTCGTACCGTTCATCCACACATATTCGCCCGTGCCGTTCACCCAGTTGTCATTAACTGCCTGACGTGAAGCCGGGACCGATTGCGCCATAGCCGATGCAGCCATAACTGCGGTAGCTGCAATGAACGCGAGCTTTGAAAGTTTATTCATATTTCTCCTCTCGAAATTGAGATTACCGCAGGTTTACTGCGAGCCTTGTTGACAAAGACAAGTCATACATTGCTCGAAGTATAACATTACCGCGGAACAAAACGCTGTGTGTAGACTTCGAGCAGTGTCTAACTTTGTGCGTTGGCATTTTGCCATATCGTTCCCTTGCAACGATAAAAATATCCCCGGGGCCCCAATGCCTGCAACCTTATGTGGTGCATGCGCAACAAGACGGGGCATGGGAAAAGCAGGGTTTGATATGCGCGTCTTATGCGCATGATACGTGCCCACCCGGAACTTTTTGGCAAAACATCAATACATTTTTTTTGCTGATTTTTTGTGCACTTTTCAGCGACTGCAAAAATCTCGGTCGTGAATCATAGCGGGTTAGTCTGACGTTTTCACTTCCTCATGCAAAGCAAATTGTAAGCTTCGGCTACAGCGCTTCTCGATTCTCCGGAAAAGTTCCCTCGGGTCTGTCCTGCCCGGCTGCTTACCGCGCATGCACTGTATGTATATACGCGCCGCTGCCGGGCACGGATGCCGCGCATGTTAGAATCGCGTGATGCGTTGCGTTCGCAATGCCGATGCCAATCGCCGGTGAATTCAGGGGGAAACGTCGCAAAACGCACGTTTATTCCGCGCCGGCGCCGCACAGTTCAAGACACGGATAAATGGATCAATTCGCCAAAGAGACTCTGCCAATCTCCCTCGAGGAGGAAATGCGCCGCTCATATCTCGATTACGCGATGAGCGTGATCGTGGGGCGAGCGCTCCCCGATGTCCGCGACGGCCTGAAGCCTGTCCACCGTCGCGCACTCTATTCCATGCACGAACTGAACAACGACTGGAATCGCGCCTACAAGAAGTCGGCGCGTATTGTCGGCGATGTGATCGGTAAATATCACCCACACGGCGACCAGTCGGTGTACGACACCATCGTGCGGATGGCGCAACCGTTCTCCCTTCGCTACATGCTGGTGGACGGACAGGGCAACTTCGGTTCGGTCGACGGCGACAATGCCGCGGCCATGCGATACACCGAAATCCGCATGGCGAAGATCGGCCACGAACTGCTGGCGGATATCGACAAGGAAACAGTCGACTTCGGTCCGAACTACGACGGCAGCGAAAGCGAGCCGCTGGTTCTGCCGGCGCGTATTCCGAATCTGCTGATCAATGGCTCGGCCGGCATCGCGGTTGGCATGGCGACGAACATTCCGCCGCACAACCTGCGCGAAATCGTCGACGCCTGCATGCATCTGCTGAACAACCCGGATTCCACCATCGACGAACTGATGGAAATCGTTCCGGCACCGGATTTTCCGACGTACGGCGTGATCTACGGCGTCTCGGGCGTGCGCGATGGGTATCGGACAGGACGCGGGCGCGTCGTGATGCGCGCGACCACGCACTTCGAAGAGATCGATCGCGGCCAGCGCATGGCGATCATCGTCGACGAAATCCCGTATCAGGTGAACAAGCGGACGCTGCTCGAGCGCATCGCCGAGCTGGTGAACGAGAAGAAGATCGAAGGCATCTCGGACATCCGCGACGAATCCGACAAGAGCGGCATGCGCGTGGTAGTCGAGCTGAAGCGCGGCGAAGTGCCCGAAGTGGTGCTGAACAACCTGTACAAGCTGACGCAGCTCCAGGACACGTTCGGCATGAACATGGTCGCGCTGGTCGACGGCCAGCCGCGTCTGCTCAACCTGAAGCAGATGCTGGAGTGTTTCCTGTCGCATCGGCGGGAAGTGCTGACGCGGCGCACTGTATACGAACTGCGCAAGGCGCGGGATCGTGGTCACGTGCTGGAAGGCCTGGCGGTGGCGCTGGCGAATATCGACGAATTCATCCGCATCATCAAGGCTGCTCCCACTCCGCCGATCGCGAAGCAGGACTTGATGAACAACGCCTGGGATTCGGAAATCGTTCGCGAAATGCTGTCGCGCGCGGAAACCGAAGAATCGGGCGGGCGACAGGCGTACCGGCCGGAAGGTCTGAATCCGGCTTACGGCATGCAGGCAGATGGCTTGTACAAGCTTTCCGACGTTCAGGCGCAGGAAATTCTGCAAATGCGCCTGCAACGCCTGACCGGGCTCGAGCAGGACAAGATTGTCGGCGAGTACAAGGATGTCATGGCGCAGATCGCCGATTTGCTCGATATCCTCGCGCGTCCGGAGCGGATTCGCGCAATCATCGTGGACGAACTGGCGACCGTTCGCGCCGAGTTTGGCGACGACCGCCGTTCGCGCATCGAACTGAACGCCACGGAACTGAACACCGAAGACCTGATCACGCCGCAGGAAATGGTCGTGACCATGTCGCACACCGGTTATGTGAAGTCGCAGCCGTTGTCGGAATACCGCGCGCAAAAGCGCGGTGGCCGCGGCAAGCAAGCCACGCAGATGAAAGAAGACGACTGGATCGACACGCTGTTCATTGCGAACACGCACGATCACATGCTGTGCTTCTCGAATCGCGGACGCGTCTACTGGATCAAGGTCTACGAAGTTCCGCAAGGTTCGCGGAACTCGCGCGGCCGTCCGATCGTCAATATGTTCCCGTTGCAGGACGGCGAGAAGATCAACGTCGTGCTGCCGATCAAGGAATTCTCGGCTGAAAAGTACGTCTTCATGGCTACGTCTTTGGGCACGGTCAAGAAGACGCCGCTGGAAGCGTTCAGCCGGCCGCTGCGCAAGGGCATTATCGCGGTCGGACTGGACGAGGGCGATTTCCTGATCGGCGCTGCGATCACCGACGGTGAGCACGACGTCATGCTGTTCTCGGATTCGGGCAAGGCAGTTCGCTTTGACGAAAACGACGTCCGCGCCATGGGCCGTGAAGCCCGGGGCGTGCGCGGCATGCAGCTGGAAGACGGGCAGCAGGTCATCGCGCTGCTCGTGGCGGGCGGCGAGAACCAGTCGGTGCTGACCGCGACCGAAAACGGTTTCGGCAAGCGTACGCCGATTGGCGAGTACACCCGTCATGGCCGTGGCACGAAGGGCATGATCGCGATCCAGACATCGGAACGTAATGGCAAGGTCGTCGCTGCGACGCTCGTGGAGCCGGAAAGCGAGATCATGCTGATCACGAATACGGGCGTGCTGATTCGCACACGCGTGTCGGAGATCCGTGAGATGGGCCGTGCAACCCAAGGTGTTACACTCATAAGTCTTGACGACGGCACGAAGTTATCCGGCCTGCAGCACATCGCCGAGGCGGAAGTGGCGGTCGAACTCGACGCGGATCTGGAAGGTGACGCGGCTGACACACTCGACACACCATCGGCTAGCGACGCTGGCGACAGTCCCGACGACACGTCCGAGGGCGGCGAGGACACAACGTCCTGAACGCCGCCTGATCGGCGAGCACTCGTTCTGTTTCTGAAAGCTTGAATCTATAAGCTGCGCGAACCTGAGCATGTCCCAAGTACATGCCGGCTCGCGCAGCAGTAGAAACGAAAATTTTTTAAGGGAGTAATGATGCAAAAACAGTTTAAACAATGGATCTTGCTGGCTGCTTTGGTACCGGCTTTCGCATCGGCTCAATCGCTCCAGAGCCAATCGGCAGCGCCGGCACCGGCTGCGGCCACAGCGGCTCCGGATCCGGCGAAGCAAGCTGCGATCAAGAACCTGCTGGACGCAATCGACGCGCAAAAGCTCGTCGGCGCCATTGGTAACAGCGCACAAATGCAGTCGAAGCAACTGGTTCCGGCCATCCTGTCCGACGCTTTGAGCGAAAACAAGACGCTGAACGACAAGCAGAAACAAGCTGCCGTTCCTCAGCTCCAGAAGGACACGGTACCGAAGCTGGTTGATTCGGCTGGCCAAGTGTTTGCAACGGATTCGTTCCGTCAGGACGCCATGCAAGCTCAGTACGACGCTTACGCGAAGTACTACACCACGGCTGAAATCAACGACCTGACGACGTTCTACAAGAGCCCGACAGGACGCAAGTTCATCCAGGTTCAGGACCAGGTTGGTCGTGACGTGGTGAATGGCCTGATGCAAAAGTACATGCCGCAAGCCATCAAGGCGACGCGTACGCAAGCAGACAAGGAAGTGGCATCGGTCAAGCCGGCTAAGTAAGTTCAAGCCGGTCGCCGGAACCCGCGGCCGCGAGCGAGTTGTCCACGCGGCGGTTGTTTGGCGGGTTTTCGGGACGGTGCGATAATGGCTGTTTGCGTTCAGACGCAAACAGCCATTTCTTTTTCAGGCGCGGTTCAGGTTTTACTGGCTTAAATCGCGTCCGGCTTTTCGGGGTCTTTATTCATGCGCGTATTCAATTTCTCCGCTGGTCCTGCTGCAATGCCCGAAGAAGTTCTTCGTCAAGCCGCCGACGAAATGCTCGACTGGAACGGCAGCGGCATGAGCGTGATGGAAATGAGTCATCGCGGCGCTGAATTCATGTCGATTCACGAAGCGGCGCTGACCGATCTCCGCGATCTGCTGAGGGTGCCCGCGTCGCACCGGATTCTGTTTTTGCAAGGCGGCGGGATTGGCGAGAACGCAATCGTGCCGCTGAACCTGCTTGGATCGCGCAAGACCGCGGACTTCGTGGTGACCGGCTCGTGGTCGCAGAAATCGTTCAAGGAAGCACAGAAATACGGCACGCCGCATATCGCGGCGAATGGCAAGACGGATCAGGGGTTCACGCACGTCCCGAAGATCGCCGAATGGCATCTGTCCGACGACCCCGCGTATGTCCATCTTTGCACGAACGAAACCATCGACGGCGTGGAGACTTTCGAGATCCCCGATCTGGGCTCTGTGCCGCTGGTCGCCGACGCTTCATCGCACATTCTTTCCCGTCCAATGGACATCGCGAAGTACGGCGTGCTCTTCGGCGGCGCGCAGAAGAACATCGGCATGGCGGGCGTGACGGTCGTGATCGTGCGCGAGGATCTGCTCGATCGTGCGCTCGCGATCTGCCCGTCGGCGTTCGAATGGAAGACCATCGCCGCGAACAATTCGATGTACAACACGCCGCCCACGTACGCAATCTACATTGCCGGACTCGTCTTCAAGTGGCTGAAGAATCAGGGCGGCCTGGAAGCCATGGAGGCGCGCAGTATCGAGAAGTCGTCGCTGCTGTACGACGCCATCGACTCGAGCAGTTTCTATCTGAACAAAGTTGAGCGTCAGTCGCGCTCGAGAATGAACGTACCGTTTTTTCTCGCCGACGAAACCCGTAACGAAGCATTCCTGGCCGGCGCGAAAGCGCGCGGCCTGCTGCAGCTGAAAGGCCACAAGTCGGTCGGCGGCATGCGCGCGTCCATCTATAACGCGGTGCCGCTCGAAGCGGTTAAGACGCTTGTCGAGTATATGAAGGAATTCGAGCAGACCAGCGCCTGATCTGCCCTTCAATGCTTCACCACGCTGGACCGACTTAATCCAAACATCGCATGGACGACGACCTTAATTCTCAACTCAAACCGCTGCGTGAACGCATCGATGCGCTCGACGCGCAGCTCATCGCGCTCCTGAATCAGCGCGCCGCGGTCGCGCTCGAAGTGGGCGAGGTGAAGAAGCATTTCAACGCGCCCGTGTTTCGTCCTGAGCGTGAACTGCAGGTGATCGCGCGGCTTCAGGACATGAGCGAAGGACCGCTTGGCGGCGATCACATCAGCTCGATCTGGCGCGAAATCATGGCGGCGAGCCGCGCGCTCGAACAAACGCTGCGTGCCGCGTTCCTCGGGCCGGTCGGCACGTACAGCGAACAGGCGATGTTCGAGTACTTCGGACATTCCATTGAAGGCCTGCCTTGTCCTTCCATCGACGAAGTGTTTCGTTCGGTCGAAGCGGGCGCGGCCGAGTTTGGCGTCGTGCCGGTCGAGAACTCGGCGGAAGGCGCGGTATCGCGGACGCTCGATTTGCTGTTGCAGACGTCGCTTGTGATCGGCGGCGAACTGGCTTTGCCGATTCACCATAATTTGCTGACGGCGTCGGGCACGCTCGATGGCGTCACGCGCGTGTTCGCGCATCCGCAAGCGCTCGCGCAATGTCAGCATTGGCTGACCGCGAATGCGCCCGAGTTGCAGCGTCAGGCGGTATCGAGCAATGCGGAAGCAGCGCGGCTTGCGGTGGGCGACCCTACCATCGCGGCGATTGCCGGCGATCGTGCCGCAACGCATTACGGTCTGGGGGTGTTCCGATCGATGATCCAGGACGATCCTCACAACCGCACGCGTTTTGTGATGATCGGCAAGGAACGCACGGGCGTGAGCGGGCACGACCAGACGTCGCTGATCGTCTCGGTGGCGAACGAGCCAGGCGCGTTGCTGAAGCTGCTGGAACCGCTGGCACGGCATGGTGTTTCCATGACCCGTTTCGAATCGCGTCCGGCGCGCGTCGGCACGTGGGAGTACTACTTTTATATCGATGTAGAAGGCCATCGCGACGATACGTCCGTTGCCGCCGCGCTTACCGAACTCGGCGAAAAAGCCGAATTTCTCAAGGTCCTCGGATCGTACCCGCGCGCTCGTTGAGCCCTCGCTTTCCACACGCATTTCCATACGCAGATACGCTGGAGAAAATATGACATCGCAATTCGGCCCTTCCTACGTGCGCGCGATCGCGCCTTATATTGCCGGCAAGCCGATCTCGGAAGTGGCGCGTGAATTCGGGCTGAACGAAGCGGATATCGTGAAGCTCGCATCGAACGAAAATCCGCTGGGCATGCCGGAATCCGCTAAGCGCGCAATGACGGAAGCCATGGCCGAACTCGGCCGCTATCCGGATTCGAACGGTTTCGAACTGAAGGCAGCGCTTGGCGAGCGTTATGGCGTGCCGCCGGAGTGGATCACGCTCGGCAACGGCAGCAACGACATTCTCGAAATCGCCGCACATGCGCTGGTGGAGAAGGGCCAGTCGGTCGTGTACTCGCAGTACTCGTTCGCGGTGTATGCGCTCGCCACGCAAGGTCTGGGCGCGCGTGCGATCGTCGTGCCGGCTGTGAAATACGGTCACGATCTCGACGCGATGCTCGCTGCAATCGCCGATGACACGCGCCTCGTGTTCGTTGCGAATCCGAACAATCCGACAGGTACGTTCATCGACGGCCCCGCGCTTGAAGCGTTCATCTCGCGCGTGCCGCGCCACGTGGCGGTCGTGCTGGACGAGGCATACACCGAATATCTGGCGAAGGACAAACGCTACGATTCGATTGCCTGGGTGCGCAAATATCCGAATCTGATCGTATCGCGGACGTTTTCAAAAGCGTTCGGTCTCGCCGGATTGCGCGTGGGTTTTGCCATTGCCCAGCCGGAGCAAACCGATCTGCTCAACCGTCTGCGTCAGCCGTTCAACGTGAATTCGCTCGCGCAAGCCGCGGCCATCGCTGCGTTGAAGGACACGGCGTTTCTCGCGAAGAGTGCGGAGATCAACGCGGCGGGTTATCGCCGGCTCACTGAAGCGTTCGATAATCTCGGGCTCGAATACGTGCCGTCCGACGGCAACTTCGTGATGGTGCGCGTGGGCAATGATGACGCCGCCGGTCAGCGCGTCAATCTCGCTTTGCTCAAGCAAGGCGTGATCGTGCGGCCGGTCGCGAACTACGGCTTGTTACCGTGGCTGCGTATCACGATCGGACTGCCGGAAGAAAACGAAGCGTTTATCGCCGCGCTCGAAAAGGCGTTGTCCGCAACGGCCTGATTGTCTTGTCGGGCGTTGATAGAACGCCCTCGATTGTTCACCCTTCGCGCCTTCGGGCGCGTTTTTATCGATGTCCCGTGGCTGCGTTCTCATTCAATAAACTCGTGATTTTCGGCGTCGGCCTGATCGGCGGATCGCTTGCGCGCGGCCTTCGCGAGCGCGCCGGCGCGACGGGCGAAATCATCGGCGTCGGACGATCCGTGAAGTCTGTCGAGCGGGCGCTGGAACTCGGCGTGATCGACTCGGCCGTGCTGATCGACGACGACAACGCGCTCAAGCAAGCCCTGCACGATGCCGATTTCGTATTGATCGCGGCGCCCGTTGCGCAAACCGAGCCGTTGCTGCGAAGGATCGTGCCGTTCATCGACGCGCGCACCATAGTCACCGATGCCGGCAGCACAAAAAGCGACGCGGTCATCGCGGCGCGCGCAGCGCTCGGCGCGA
>NZ_JBSIPA010000194.1:0-11470 GCF_053574605.1 Caballeronia sp. M23-90
TAGCTCAACCAGCAAGTCGATAAAGCCGCGGCATCGGAAGCGGCGGCGGCATCGGCGGCTTTATCGACTTGCTGGTTGAGCTTGTTCGCGCCGCTCTTGCCGACCTGTTCGGCCGATGACTTCTGCGACGCCGCTTCCTGCTGCTTCATCACATCGCCGATAGGAATCATCTGGCCGAGCGTATTGACGACTGCCTGCATATCGGCTTTCGTGATTTCGTCGGCATAAGCGATATTGCCTTTATTCAGCGCAATATCATGAAGCTGCAAGTTCCACGTGGATGGCTCTGTGGATTGCTTGAACTTGAACGTCCAGTTATTGCGGTTATCTTTCAGGCGTTCGAGATCGACCGAGGGGTTCACCAGGTTGATCGATGGAATCACGATGTTGCGCGTGAGCAGCGGCAGGATCTCGACCTGAAAGTCGATCTCGTCGAGCGTCGCAAAGTACTTTTGTTTCGTCCAGTCCGGATTGGCGACCGTGATTTTTTCAGCAGAAAAACGGGGCCATGGAACCCATCGGCGCCATCCGGTTTCATCGGGCGGACGCTGCCAGCCGACCTTCAGATCACCAGTAATCTGGAACTCCCGGCCAATGGCCTGCGAGACCTTGTCGTCAACCCATGGCCGCGCGCGATTCCAGTCGAAGGTGAGGAACACGATCACCGCCACGACGATCAGCACGATCAGAACCGCAATGATCCAACCGACTATTTTTCCGATTTTCCGGCCAATTGCCATCGCGGCATCCTCGTTTTTTCTGTTGAATAACGGGGTCAGCACGTCGCGTGCCCGGCGTTTCCATGCCTTATCGGTGGCTTATGATTGCGCTCAAACAACAATCCCTGCCGTCAGCTCGATGCCTACACACGCAAATTCACCAATGCTTCGCACCGTCGCGCTCACGCGCCAGGACCCAGCCCGCGGCGTCACCCTGCTTCATCCGACCAGCTTCACCCTTGCAGCCGGCGAGCGAGCGGTAATCACGGGGCCATCCGGATCGGGCAAAAGCGTGTTCTTGCGGGCGTTGGCGCTGCTCGATCCCATCGACGACGGCACGATCCAGTGGCGCGGCCAGCCAATCGCGCGCGGCGAAATTCCTTCGTACCGACGCCGGGTGGCCTACATCGCGCAACGCCCCGCCATGCTCGATGGCAGCGTCGAAGACAATCTGCGCTATCCGTTTTCGCTGAAGGTTTATCGCGATGTCCGGTTCGATCGCGAGCGCGTTGTCGAGCTTGCGAACCACGCCGGCCGCAGCACCAATTTCCTCGACAAACGCGCAAGCGACCTTTCGGGCGGCGAAGCGCAGATTGCCGCGCTGATCCGCGTGCTGCAGGTCGACCCGGACATCCTTCTCCTCGATGAACCCACGGCTTCGCTCGACCCAGCTTCGGCGCTGGAGATCGAAGCGCTGGTCGGCGCATGGTTCGCCGAAGGCCATGGCGCGCGCGCGAGCATCTGGATATCGCACGATCCGGCCCAGGCGCAACGCGTGGGCGAACGCCAGCTCGTGATGACTGCCGGAGTCCTGGCATGAGCGGCTACCAGACGCTAAGTCTTTTCGATATCGGCATTGCGGCCGCGCTGATCGTGGTGAACGGCGTGTTGTCGGTGATGTTGAAGCTCGATCTCGAACGCAAGCTGGCGTGGGCGGCGGTGCGAACCGTCGTGCAGTTGCTGGCGATCGGCTATGTGCTCGGCTGGGTGTTCCAGTTCGCGCGCTGGTATGTCGTCCTGCCTTTGATGGCGTTGATGACGCTGATCGCGGGACTGTCGGCATCCAATCGTGGACGGCGGACCTATGCCGGGCAGCGGGCAGACAGCATTGTGTCGATCTGGGTGAGTTCGTGGCTCGTGGCGGCTGTCGGATTGTTTGTCGTGATCCGCATTCATCCGTGGTACGAACCGCAATACGCGATTCCAATCCTCGGGATGATCCTCGGCAATACGCTCACGGGCGTGTCGCTCGGGATCGAGCGGATGACGGAGGAACTGACCTCGGGACGCGGCGTGGTGGAGATGTCGCTTGCACTGGGCGCCACGCGCTGGGAAGCGGCGCAGGGTCCAGCGCGGCAGGCGGTGCGCGCGGGCATGATCCCGACGTTGAACCAGATGACCGTGGTCGGCCTGGTGAGTCTGCCTGGGATGATGACGGGACAGGTGCTGGCCGGACAATCGCCGTTGCAGGCGGTGCGGTATCAGATCGTTATCATGTTTTTCATCGCGGCTTCGTCGGCGCTGGGAACGGTCGGCGCTGTATTGATGACGTACCGGCGATTGTTTTCCGCCGAGCACCGGTTCATGGCATCGAAACTGGTCGAGAGGAAAACCAGAAGCAAATAAGGCAGCTAAATAAGGCAGCTAAATAAGGCAACTAAGCGCCCGGCCGCCGCGCGAACGTATGAATCAGCGACTCGAGCCGTGCAAAATTCACCGGCTTGGTCAGGTGATCGAGGAAACCGGCTTCGCGGCATCGGCGGATATCCTCGTCCATGCCATAACCCGTGATCGCAACCGACGGCTTGCCGGGCTGCAGCTCGGTCCAGGCGCGCGCGACGTCGAGCCCGCTGCCATCCGGCAAACCGATATCGCTGACGAGCAGATCGAACACATCCGATCGCGCGAACAACAGCGCTTCAGTCACGGTCGTCGCGACGGCGACCTGATGCCCGAGCACTTCCAGGACCTGCGCCATCGCCGACGACGTGTATTCGTTGTCCTCGACCAGCAACACCTTTAGCGACCGCACTATTTCATCGGGGTCCTGAGTGGCGCTCGGCGACGCCTCGTCTTCAGCGCCGAACTTGACGAGCGGCAAGGTCAGCGTGAAGCGCGCGCCCTTGTCGCGTCCGTCGCTCTGGGCGGTCAGCGTGCCGCCATGCTTCAACGCCAGCGTGCTTGCAATGGCAAGCCCCAGTCCAAGTCCGCCGAACGCGCGCGTGATGGAATCATCGGCTTGCTCGAAAGCCGAGAAAATGCGCGGCAACGCTTCGGCGCTGATGCCGATGCCGCTGTCGGTCACAGAAATGGCAATCGTCGATGTGTCCGGATTCCACGTCCGCACCGCGATATGTCCACCCGCGGGCGTAAATTTCACCGCGTTCTTCATCAGGTTCCAGACGATTTGCTGCAGCCTGGCGGCATCGCCGAAAACCAGCGTCGAGCTCGCGCCCAGCGTGGTTTCGAGCGTCAGGCCCTTGCCGCGCAGATCGGACTCGGACATATCGAGCGCGCTCGACATCAAAGTCTCGAGCACCACGTTCGCAAAATTCAGCGATAACTTGCCGCGCGCAATGCTGGTCAGATCGAGCAGATCGTCGATCAGGCGCGCTTCCAGTTCCACGTTGCGCCGGATCAATTCGAGCGTGGGCTGGGCTTCGGCCGGCAGCGTATGACGCATCTCGAGCAGCCGGACGGCAGCCACGATCGGCGTCAAAGGCGTGCGCAATTCATGCGACAGCACGGCGAGGAAGTGGTCCTTCGCGCGGTTCGCGGTCTCGGCCTGCTCCTTCGCAACGCGCAGGGCGTCGGCGGCCATGTGTTCTTCGGTGACATCGCGGATGATCGTCGAATAGCCGATCAGGTCGCCGTTATCCGCGCGGATGGCCGTTGTCACGCCCGATGCAAAAAACGAGCGCCCGTCCTTGCGCCATAACCACCGGTCGGCGCTTCCACTACCTTCGGCACGCGCGATCGCCAGTTCCGCGGCAAAGACATCGGCGTCACGATCTTCCTGACCGTAGAACACTTCGGCCGAGCGGCCGATCACGTCATGCGCGGTAAATCCCAAAATGCGTTCCGATGCCGCATTCCACGTCCGTATCCGGCCCTCCTGATCGAGCGTGATGACGGCGTAGTCCTTGAGTGCATCGACGAGCAGCCGGAAATGCGTCTCCGTCTCCCGCAACGCGCGTTCAACCGCAATGCGTTGCTGGCGTTCGGTGCTTTCCGTCAGCGCACGGCGCACGACCGCGGGCAAGCGCTGCAGGCGCTGCTTGAGCACATAGTCGGTGGCGCCGCGCTTGAGCATGTCGACCGCATGTTCCTCGCCGAGCACGCCGGACACAAAAATGAATGGCGTCTGCGGCACGCGTTCACGCGCGATCGCGAGCGCTTCCACGCCGGAGAAAACCGGCATCACAAAGTCGGCAAGGATGACATCGAACTCGGTGGTGTCCAGCGCCGCGATGAAATCCTGTTCGGTATAGACAATCTGTACGTCGACCTCATAGTCGGCGCGCTCCAGCTGGCTCAAGGTCAGTTCCGCGTCGAGCGCGTTGTCTTCTACGAGAAGCAGGTGCAAAGGCTGCATGGTCTGGGAGCTCAGGCGAACCGGCGCGCGCAGCAAGGCGCCGGGCGGACAAGATTGTGCTTATGGTTCATTCCGAAGCCGGCTGACGGCGGACCCGCATGGACCCGGGCGGCGGCTCGTTCAGCACGGCCCAGAACACCCCGAGATCCGCAATGGCCTCGACGAACTCATTGAACTCGACCGGCTTGACCACGTAGGCGTTCACGCCAAGCGCGTAGCTGCGAACGAGGTCCTGTTCTTCACGCGACGAAGTCAGCATGACGACGGGAATCGCCTTGAGTACCTCGCTCGCGCGAATGGTCTCGAGCACTTCCAGGCCGTCGATTTTCGGCAGCTTCAGGTCAAGCAGTATGACCGCCGGATTACCGGGGTTACGCGTGTTCCATTCGCCCTCGCAGCGCAGGTAATCGATCGCTTCCTGGCCGTCGCGCGCCACGATCACCTCGTTGGCAAGCTGGCTTTTATCGAGCGCGACGAGCGTCAGTTCTAGATCGCTGGGATTGTCTTCGACAAGCAATATGGGTTTCAGCATGGTCTGGTAATTGACTGATTTTGAGCGGGTGCTGCCTGGGTGCGTTTCAACCGGACGACGGCGCCGTGCGAGACTTGCGCCGCCTGCCGTCGGCATCTACGGAATCGGTCCTGAACACCTTTGGCAGCGAGAAATGGAACGCGGCCCCTTCGCCTTCGCGCCCTTCGGCCCACGTCCGGCCGTCGTGCCGCTCGATGATCCGGCGCACATTCGCAAGCCCGATTCCGGTGCCGTCGAATTCTTCCGCACGGTGCAGCCGCTGGAACACCCCGAACAGCTTGTTCACGTACTTCATGTTGAAGCCGACGCCGTTATCCCGCACGCTCACGATGTATTCGTCGGTCGTCGAATTGACCGACAATTCGATTCTCGCCGATTCCCGCGTACGCGTGTATTTCACGGCGTTCGAGAACAGGTTGCGCAGCGCGATCTGCAGGAACGCCGGGTCGCCCGTGACACTCGGCAACTCGGGAATGATCCATTCGACCTTCCGGTTTGCGGTTTCCGCGCCGAATTCCTGGACCACCGACTGAACGAGCTGATTCAGGTCGACCTGTACCGGCCGCAACGCCGCACGGCCCATTTGCGAGAACGTCAGCAGATCATCCACTAGCACGCCCGCAAGCCGCGCCGAATCCAGCATATTGGTGAGAAAGCGCTTGCTGCGCTCCGATAGCGTCTCGCCCTCGGTCTCGCGCAGCAGGTCGCCGTACCCGGCAATGTGGCGCAGCGGCGCGCGCAGATCGTGAGAAACGGAATATGAAAACGCTTCGAGTTCCTTGTTCGCGCGGCTCAGTTCGCTTGCGAGTTCCGCGAGTTCTTCGGCCCGGCGCAATACGATGTTAAGCATCGATGCACGGAATTCAGCCGCTATTTCAAGTTCCACCGGCCGCCAGCGCAGTGACCGGTTGCGCACGATTTCGAGCCATGGCGCAAAGTCCTTGCGCGGCGCGACGCTGCCGTCCTGACTCGATACACGCTTGACCGGCTCGCCCGCCCATTCGATCGTGCGCGCGGTTTCGGGCCGGAACCAGATCACGTAATTGCGAAAAATCTGCGAGATGGGCACAGCGAGAATGCCGCTTGCCGTATCGATATGACGGGATGCGCGCGGCCACTCTTCAGGCAGTGCGTCGGTTGCATAAACGCCCTTCGTGCTCGATTCGAGCCATTGTGCGAGTGCGAGCACGGTATCGGCGTCGGGCGTGAAACCGATCAGCGTCACCTTGCCGTCCGCGACAATGGCCGCGCCCCGCGAGCCGGCGAAACACAACAGATCATCGGGCGACGATTCCAGGGCCACACGGTAATCCTCGTGCTCGGAAAGCCTCGCGATCAGACGTGACATCGTGCTGCGCAAGCTTTGCAGGTAAGCGGCCTCGGCGCGCTCTTCCTTCGCCTCGATCTGCAGCGACACAAGCTGCCCAAGATGCTCGATCGCCATGCGCACTTCGAACGGTACGAGCTGCGCGTCGTGGTCGTGGCAGGAAATCAGGCCCCACAGCTTGCCGCGCACGATAAGCGACACCGACATGGACGCGTGCGTGCCCATGTTGCGCATGTATTCGAGATGAATGGGCGAGAAGCTGCGCAGCGAGGTGTAAGTCAGGTCGGGCGGGCGGCCTGTGACAGGGCTGACCGGCGGCACGATCCGCACGGGTTTGGCATCGACGTCAGCGACCAGCCGCACGCGCTGCTTGACGTAGAGCGCACGCGCCTGTCGCGGGATATCCGAGGCGGGAAATGTCTGGTTCAGGAACGATACGTAGCTGTCGTCCTTGCTTTCGGCCAGCACGTGGCTGCGGCCTTCTTCGTCGAAATTGTAGAGAAGCACGCGGCCAAAACCGGTCATCCGGCGCACTTCCTGGACGGCGAGTTCCGCCAGCTCGGTCACTGTCTCCACATCCTGCAGGCTGCGTGTGAAGGTGCGCACGAGCGGATACATGGATGCAAAGACATCCGAGTTCGAATGCCGCGCGATTTCGAGTTCGACGATCAGGTTGCCGTCATGCCGGTGGATGGTGATATCGAACTCGGGTCCATCGACGGATGCAATCGGTCGTTCCTGTGCCGATGCCGCCGGCAGATAAAGCACGTTTTCCACCACGCCGATGTAAAGCGGCGTCTCATCCAGTTCGGCGCTCGCCACGGCATGCGCGATCTGTTCTGCGGCAGTTATGCCGAGCAGTACATCGACCGGTTCGCCCAGTAGCTGCTCGACAGGCCGCTTTGCAAGCACTGCAAGATTTTCGCTCGCCTGCAGGATCGTCAATGTGTCGGACAGACACAGCAGATAGCCATGCGGCTGGATGCCACCGGGGATATGGATGGGCTCGGCGTCGCATTGCGCATTGGCAGCGCCGGCTGCTAATGTGAGCTGGCGCGCCTTCATGTCAGGCAATGAAGAAGAATATGCGATGTCGCTGACCGCCGCGCGCGCTGTCGCATCAACGCCCGGCGTTGGCTCGGACCCACTGCTCATGCCGTTGCCCCCGAATCTGCGCGAACCGCGCCGAGCCAGTCGTGCAGTCCGTCGAATGTGGCAATCGCAGCCTCGAGCGCAGCATCGTATTGGTCACGCGGCACTTCACCGTTCGCCGTTTCGCGAAACGCATTCCACATGCTGCCGGTTCGCGGGCCGTAACCGTCGAAGTACGCGTTGCCCAAGCCGGTATCCAGGCTGAAGAGCTTGGCCACGTGCGGCGCGATGAAACGTCCGCCGAGCGTCGAGCCTTCCATGACATACATGGAACCGAACACACGGCCAATGGTGTTCATCGCAGGCAAATGGTCCACTGAAGGTACTGTTTGCGCGCGGGCGGGGTTGCCGGTGAGAAACGACAGGTCAGCTTCGAGAAGCGCTGCCTTCCGGCGTGCTTCAAAGAATTGGCGCAAGTGCGCAGGCAGGGACCGCGCAGCCAGGTCTTCCCACGGCGCAACATAGCCATAAAAGCCGTCGAGCAGCGCGACATAGTCTTCACGCGGCCATTCGGGGCGCATCAGGTCCAGTTCGTTTTCAAGCCGCGTATGACTCTCGGCGGTTGCAGTCTTCAGAAGGGACAGAAGATCGTATTGCATGGTCCGTTCATGGTTTTCCACGGGGTTGCGGCGCATTGGCCCACGTCGCATTACGACGATGCATGAGGTCCGCAGCTTTTAGCGGACACCTCGTTGCCGATGCAAGGCCAGTCGGCGTGCGCGAGGATATCGGCAAGGGTTACCGAAAATCAAATTTTTGCCAACTGCAAAAAGGTAGGAATAACTGCAGCGAACTCCCGCGAGCGCCTTTACCAGCTTGACTCACGCGCTGTCGCGTCAATTTTCGATACCGCGCGCCCATTCTACGCAAGAGGCGCTTTGTTGACCACGGGCAGCGATTACGTTATTGCGGATCAGGGCTTGCGAGGGCTGTTCGCGTTCGCGTGCTCGTCGGTTTGCGTCCGCTCCTGATAGTCTGCGCCGCCACGGCGATCCGTATCTTCGAGTCCCCGCTCCAGATCCTCATGCGCCTGTTCCCCAACCTTGCGCGGCTCGCGATCATCTTGCGAGGCCGGGCTTTCATCGGTTTCATGCGGAAGCGGCGCGGTCGTATCGACCGCGCGCTTGCTTTCCAGTTCGCGGCCGTCGTCAGTCGGACCGGCTCGCGTGGCTTCGTCGTGGGATGTCTTGCCTTGCTGCGTCATTGCAACCTCCGGGCGGTTTATTTGATATCGAGCCGCTTTTTCATGGCAGCGGAGATGCGTTGTTTCGTCTTCCAGTACTCGGCCCATGGGTCGGCGTCGAGTTCGTCCAGCCGCTCATGCAGATTGCCGATGTTCCATTGATCGCCGGCCGTAGTGGCATCGAGTTCATCCCAGCCGATCGGCACCGACGCCCCCATTCCCGGCCGTGCGCGCAATGAGTATGCGGCGACTGTGCTTGAGCCGCGGTTATTGCGCAGGTAATCGACGAAGATCTTGTCCTGACGATTCTGCTTGCCCATCTTCGCCGAGAAATATTTTGGCAACGCGCCGGCCATGTGCTGCGCGACGGCTTGCGAGAAACCCTTCACTTCATCCCATCCGGCTTGCGGCGTGAGCGGTACGACTACGTGCAAGCCCTTGCCGCCGCTCGTCTTGCAAAAGGAGGCAAGGCCGAGTTCTTCCAGCAGTTCGCGCGTGAGACGCGCGGCTTCCTTCATGCGGTCCCAGCCGAGTCCTTCGCCGGGATCGAGGTCGAAGACCATGCGGTCAGGTTTCTCCAGCTTCGCCGCAAGCGCGTTCCACGTGTGCATTTCAATGGTGCCCATCTGCGCCGCGCCGACGAGCGCGCCGGCGTTTTCTATCGTGATGAGCGCCGGGTGTCCAGGATCGATACCCGGATGCTGTTTCACGTTCGGGATCGTGAGTTTTTCGCTGTGCTTTTGAAAGAACAGCTCCCCGCCGATATCCCCTGGTGCTCGAACCAGCGACACGGGACGGTCCTTCAGATGCGGCAATATCCAGGGCGCCACGGCTTCGTAGTAGAGGGCAAGGTCGAGCTTGCTGACACCCGTCGATGGATCGAGCACGCGCTCCGGATGGCTGATCTTCACCCCGGCGACCAGTTCAGCGCCGGCGGTGTTTTTCGCGGCGGCTTTCTTGGCCGGGGCTTTCTTGGCCGAGGCTTTCTTGGCGACGGCGTTGGTTTTGCTCACCGACTTCGCCGCCGATTTTTTCGCGGGCGCCGCTGCGACTTCGTTTTCGTCGTTCAATGCGACCTCCTTCGTCGATTTCGGCTCTTCCTTCACGATCTCTTTCGCGGGTTTATCGGTTCTCAAACTGACGAACGATGCCTGCCGGACAATCCGCTCAGACGTCCACTCGGCAAAGTTGCACTCGGCGACGAGCTCCGGCGTGACCCAATGCACCGGCGTACGGCTGCGCTCTCTTGGCGCCGACGCAAACGGCATCTTTTGAATCTCGCGTTTATCGAGTTGCTTCTTGATATCGCGCAGGGTTCCAGCGTTGAAGCCACTGCCCACGCGGCCGGCGTATTGCAGCTTGCCTTTTGCATCGTAGACGCCAAGCAGCAAGGCGCCGAACTCGCCACGGCTGCCAGTCGGCTCCGAGTATCCGCCGACCACGAACTCCTGCCGCCGCCTGCATTTCAGCTTGATCCAGCTATTGCTGCGCCCAGACGTATAAGTGCTGTCGCGACGCTTGCCGATGATTCCTTCCAGCGCCATGTCGCACGCACTTTTCAACAGATCGTCCGCGCCGAATTCGAAGTCCGCCGAAAAGCGCAGTACTTCGTCGTCCAGCGGTTCCAGCAGCGCTTGCAGGATCGCCCGGCGCTGGATCAGCGGCACGTTGCGCAGGTCGTAACCATTCAAAAAAGGGATATCGAAGAAATAGATCGCGATGTCTTGCGGACGGTTTGTATCGAAGGCGTTCTGCAGCTTCTGGAAATTCGGCAGATCGTCGTCGTCCAGCACGACGGCTTCGCCGTCAAGCCATGCGTTCTGTACATCGAGCTTGTCGAGCGCCTTGACCTGACGGCTGAACTTGTCGGTCCAGTCGTGGCCGTTGCGCGTAAAGAATTGCGCTTGCGCTGCCTTTGGCTTTGCACCGCCCTCGCGGTCTATGCGGATCATGATCCGATATCCATCGAACTTGATCTCGTACGTCCAGTCATCGCTCGATGGCGACGCGTCCACGAGCGTCGCGAGTTGCGGTTTCATGGTGGCGGGGAGTTTCGCCTTGACCGCGTCCTGGATGGCGGGATTATCGGCGAGGGTGCGCAGCGATTCAGCGCTGCGGTTCGCGACGATGTCCGGCCGCGGCCGCTCGGGACTCGTTCCCTTATCCTTGACGGCAGGCCGCTTTGGGGATGGCGCCGCTTTCGTCGTCTTCGCTGCGCTCTTGCGCTCGGCGCGCTCGCGCACCTCACCGCTTTTCGTGCGCGCGCCAAGCGAATCGCTCATCACACTGCCGGGCTTCTTGAGCAAAACGTCGTAGTCGGCTTCGTTGCGGGCTTCGTCGTCGCGTTCCTTGATCAGCAACCACTGTTCTTTGTCGCCATTGCCGCGCATATGGCTGCGCACGAGCGTCCAGCCGCCCTGCAGCTTGTCGCCATGAAGCACGAACTTGAGCTTGCCCTTTTTGTACGTGGCGCGCGCTTCATCGATACTCCCGCTTTGCGGCTCCCACGTCCCGCGATCCCAGACGATTACGCTGCCCGCGCCGTAATTGCCTTCGGGGATCGCGCCTTCGAAGGAACCGTAATCGATCGGATGGTCCTCGACATGCACAGCAAGCCGTTTAACCGATGGATCCAGGCTCGGCCCCTTCGGCACGGCCCACGACTTCAGCGTGCCGTCGAGTTCGAGCCGGAAATCGTAGTGAAGCCGGCGTGCGTCGTGCTCCTGAATGACGAACGAAAGCCCGCTCGCCTGCGCCTTTTTCGATGCGCGTCGGGCTTTAGCTTTTTCAGCAGCGTCGCCGGAAGGTTCCGGCGTCTGGTTGAAACGCCGCATGCGTTGATAGGTTTCGAGTTTTCCAGCCATCGGCGGGTCCGCTTGACGGTTGCGTGCAGATCGGAAGAGCACGCAGCACGACACTGTCGCCGCCGGTGCGATCGAGCGCTTCCGCACACACCGAACGA
>NZ_JBSIPA010000195.1:0-11419 GCF_053574605.1 Caballeronia sp. M23-90
TCAACGCAGCGGCGCCGGCTGACCATGCAGTCTTGCGCAGCCATGCGCGGCGTGAAATGCTCTGCGGCGTCGAGGCGCTTTCGCCGGCGCCGGACTCTGAACGGTTCATCGGTATTTCTCCACGGGTCGTTGAATACAGGTTTTGCTGGCGTTTGCCGTTTTAGTTACGCGACCAGGCCGAGCAGCGCGAGCACTTCACGGCGCAGTTCGACCAGCTTTGGATCGTCACGATGCCGCGGATAAGGTGCATCGTTGCGCACTTCTGCCGTGATTCGCGCGGGCCGTTCGCTGAATACGATGACGCGGTTTGCAAGGAACAAGGCTTCTTCGACATCGTGGGTCACGAGCAGCACCGAGAAGCGCGCGTCGCGCCATAATTTAACGAGCTCGCTTTGCATCCGCAGGCGTGTGAGTGAATCGAGCTTGCCGAAGGGTTCATCGAGTACGAGCAACTCCGGGTCGTTCACGAGGGCGCGCGCCAACGCGACGCGCTGCGCCATGCCGCCCGACAGTTGATGCGGATAAGCCGCGGCGAACTCGGTCAGGCCAACGAGTTGCAACGCGGCATCGATACGCTGTTCAGCCGAGCGAGCGCCTTCGGGCAACGAACGCGCCGCCTTGCGCTTGCTCCACGGAAACCGCAGACCGTCTCGCTGCGCTTCCGGTCCGAGCCCAACGTTTGCGCGCACCGTGCGCCACGGATACAAGGTCGGGTCCTGGAACACGACAACGCGCGACGGGTCCGGACCGCCGATGCTTACGCCATTGGAGGACACCGAGCCCTGCGCCGGCGAATCGAGGCCGGCCACGAGCCTGAGCAACGTCGATTTGCCGCAACCGCTTGGCCCAAGCAACGCGACAAACTCGCCCGGGTCCACGGAGAAACTGACGTCATCGAGCACGGGCAAGGCTGCGCCATGCAATGAAAACCGGTGACTGACTTCGTTTACATCGATACGTGCGCCCGGCGTGGACTGACTGAGTTGCGTGCTTACCATTTCAACAATCCTTTTTGCCAGGCCAACAAACGATCGCGGAAGCGGAACAGCAACGTGATGAGACCCGAGCACATCAGCGCCATGACGAGCAGCGCGGCGTACATGTTCGCGTACGCGGCCCATCCCTGCGCCCATTGCAGATACCAGCCGAGGCCCGCTTTCACGCCCATCATCTCAGCCACGATAAGTACGGAAAACGATGCCCCCAGTCCCATGAAAAGCCCGACGAACACCGACGGCAACGCGGCCGGGACAGCGACCTTGAGAATCAGGAAGCCGGGTCTTGCACCGAGCGTGCGCGCTACGTCGTAGAACGTGCTGTTCACACCGGCTACGCCCGACCATGTCAGCACCGCGACCGGAAAACCCGTGGCAAGCGCAATGAGAAACACGCTTGCGCTGAAGCTCGACGGGAAGAAAAAGAATGCAAGCGGCAGCCAAGCGGTAGCGGGCAACGGCCCGATCAGCCTCAACACCGGATGCAGCCAGTACCCTACGGCTTTCGACCAGCCGATACCCACGCCCGTCACGAAGCCCGCGATAGCACCGATCACATAACCGTACGCAAGCAACCCGAACGAGTGCACGACGCTGGAACCGAGGCGCGGGAAGTCGTCGAAGAAGACTGCGATCAACGCCTGCGGCGGCGCAAAGAACGGGCGTGGCAGCACTTCGAGTTTCGCGGTGAGCACGTCCCAGACGGTGAAGGCTATGGCAAGCGCGACCAACCAGGGCATGACCGCAAGCCAGCGTTCTGCGCGGCTCGGCGGGGCATCGGCCTGGCGATTCGAGACGCTTGCATACGCGCTCCCACCGATCAACAGAGCCACTACCGCAAGCGCCAGTTTTATAACCAGCAAGTGGCGCGTATAAGGCCACTCATCAGCATCGGGCCACCATTGCGTGAGCGCCGCGCTTGCGACCCATGCCGATGCAGCAAGCGCCGCAGGCACGACATGTCGCGTTGCGCTGCGACCTTGCGCCGAAGTAACCCGAACAGTCTTCGCGCGAACCTTGGGCGCAGGCGTGAACACGGTGCCGGGACGATCCGAAGCCGGTTCATAGTTTGGAGTACCGGACATGATCTGCAAGACCCTCGTGTTGTGAGAAGTAGCGAATGGTGCGAGAAGCAAAAGACTAACGACGCACTGCGCGCTTAACAATGATTCGTTTGCCATATGTTTATCAGGCGGCGCACTTTATGGATTGCACGAGATCCCGTGCAGCCCGGTTTCATTTTCAAATTACTTTGTCCCATCTTTACAAATTACGATCATCTGTATTACGAAGCTAAATTTCATCGTTCTGTCAGTTGGTCAAGAACTCTAAGATCGGGGTCCTCAAATTTGATCAACATAACTACTTTGAAAAGAGGACACCGATGAAACGAGTCGTACTGGCCGGCGCAACCGGCATAATGGTTATCGCGCCTGCACTAGCGCAGGCGCAAAGCTCGGTCACGCTGTACGGGATAGTCGATGCAGGGCTTACCTACACGAACAATCAGAAGGGCGCGAAGAACTTCCAGCAGACGAGCGGCAAGCTGAGCGGCAGCCGCTGGGGTCTCAAGGGCGCAGAGGACCTGGGCGGCGGTCTCAGCGCTGTCTTCACGCTGGAGAACGGCTTTCGTCCCAACGATGGCACGCTTGGACAAGGCGGCCGTGAGTTTGGACGGCAGGCGTTCGTGGGCATCGCCAAGAAAGGCATTGGTACGGTCACGCTCGGCCGTCAATACGAACCGCTATCCGATCTGGTCGCGCAATACGCGGGCTCGGGATTCTGGTCACCGGCTACGCACGTTGGCGACAACGACAACCTGAACCAGACGTTCCGTATCAACAACGCAATCAAGTTTCGCAGCGACACAATTTCAGGCTTCACGCTAGACACGCTGTACGCATTCAGCAACCAGGCGAACAACGGCACGGGCCAGGGCTTCAGCAACAACCGCGCTTGGGGTGTCTCGGCGAACTACACCGCGGGTCCGTTGTCAGCCGGCGGCGGGTACGTGGTGCTCAATCATCCCGATACGACGACCAACACCGCCGGCGCGGTGGGTGGCGCCACGACAACAAGCGGCGATGACTACAGCGGCGCCCTCTTCTATGGCCTTAACGGCGGTGTGCTGCGCCAGCAGATCGCGGTCGCGGGCGCAAACTATGTGCTCGGCAAAGCCACGGCAGGCTTCGCGTTCAGCCATACGCAACTCGACTACAACGACGGTTCGTCGCGCAAGTTCAATAACTACGATGCGAACCTGCGCTACCTCGTGACGAGCGCCGTCACGGTACTGGGCGTCTACACCTTCACCGATGGCCGCGCAAACAACTTGCCGGGAACCGGAGGCGCGTCGCTCAAGCCGCGCTGGCATCAGTTCACGCTGGGTCTCGACTACGCGCTGTCGAAGCGTACGGAGCTGTATCTGTCGGGCGTGTATCAGCTTGCTTCCGGCGACGCCTCCACGCGGGTCGGCAGCGGCTACAGCAAGATTGCCGCGATTGCGGATGCGGGCACGGCGTCATCCACGAATCGCCAGGTTGCGGTGTTCAGCGGAATCCGCGCGAAGTTCTAAGCGTGGTCGAGTGCCCGGCTTCATGCAAGTCGGGCACTGCCAGGTTCACTTCGATGAATCCTGCTGATGCCACTTCAGCAATTGCTGCCACTGGCAGACTCATCAGCCGACCGCCTGCGTATCGCGCTGCATATGCGTTGCGTTGTAGCGCACCACGCGCCCTGTATCGAGTTCGTAACCAAGCCGCCCTGTAAGCGTTTCGAGCGGACGGCCGTAGAGATGAAAATGCAACGTCGGCGAATCGCCCGTGACGTGAATGCTATGGATATCCTCGGGAAGGAACGCGATCGGCGTCCCGGGCTGAACCACCACTTCACGTACCAGTTCGAGCGACGCCTGATCCGGGTCCGAGCGGTCATCAGCACGCCGATATACGCGGTTCAATTCCTCGCCCTTCAGCGCCGCGATTACCGCCCACGTGTCATGGTTGTGCGGAACGGTCGTCTTGCCCGGCAGCAAGGAGTTCAGGTAGAGGGCCACGCCGTCCTCCCCCGGGTTCAGCCTGTAACGCGTCGAGGTATCGCCGCTGCCCGGTTGCGGCGGCGGGAAGTCATCGGCGGAAAACAACGCAGCATCCTTCGATGCAAGCGCGAGCAGTCGCAGGCTGATTGCATCGAGCGCAGTGCGCGTCACGCCTTCGGTCGCGAGAATGGCGCGGACGTCGTCGATCAATGCGGTCACGGCGGTCTGGCGTTCGCTGATGAGGTGCGGTGCGGAGAGGGTTGTCATGGTGTGATTTCGTTCAAAGAGTGGCGAGAGCAAGTGCCGCGTTGCTGCGTGAGCGTTTGCGCAATGCGCGGCGGTCTTCGCCGCGCGCGCGTTGCAGGAAGAGCCGCGTGCGTTCGTTGTCGGGTGCGCCGAAGATCTGCGATGGCTCGCCATGCTCGACGATCACACCGCGTTCGGTGAAGAACACTTCGTCGCTGACGTCCTCCGCGAAGCGCATCTCGTGCGTGACGAGCACGCAGGTCTGGCCATCATCGACGAGTTCGCCGATCACGTTGAGCACTTCGCCCACGGTCTCCGGATCGAGCGCGGACGTGACTTCATCGAAGAGAATCAGGTCCGGACGCATGGCGAGCGTGCGTGCAATCGCGACACGCTGCTGCTGTCCGCCAGATAACTCTCCGGGGTAAGCGTGGGCTTTATCGGCGAGACGCACTTTCTTGAGCAATGCATGCGCGTCGTGTTCTGCTTCAGCGCGGCTACGGCCGAGCACGCTCACAGGCGCAATGGTCAGGTTCGCCAGCACGCTCAGGTGCGGGAACAGGTTGTACTGCTGGAACACAAAGCCAATGCGCTTGCGCAGCACGATCTTTTGCGCATCGGTGTACTGCGCGCGAACATCGATTCCATCCACGCGGATCTCTCCGCGCTGTGGCGCGATCAGTCCGTTGATGCAACGCAGGATGGTCGATTTGCCCGACCCCGACGGCCCGATGATCGATACCGCTTCGCCGCGCCGCACCGACAGATTGATTCCGTTGAGCACCGGCGCAGCACCAAAGGAGAGACGGACGTCACTTAAAGAAACCAATACCGGGTCGGCGCTTTTATTGACCTCCCGGTCAACTGAAGGCGGCGTATGTTCAAGCAGATCAACCGCAAGCGCAAGGCGATTCATGCGGCCTCCACAGGCATTGTTGGGGTTTCCCGTGGCCCGTACGGGTCTCCCAGGGCTCACGAAAACATGCAGGAACGGAGATTCTAAGAAGAGCCTCCCTATTTCATAACCAAGCATTCGTAGAATCGATAGCATCCCGCTTGCTATAGCTTGCCTGATTCGTGTGCCTGACTCCATTCCACGCGATGCATCGTTTGTTTAGCAGATTCGCTCCCTTGGCGGCGTGTCAACGCTTGTCTATTCTTTGAGGCTCCCGGATTTCCGGCGTGGCCTCCTTGCTATGACCATAACGAACATCCGCCGCTTGATGACAGCGGTCACGATTGCGTGGGCACTCTCCACATCCCTCGTCGCTCATGCCGATGCAATCCTCGACAAGATAGTGGAGCTCGTGAAGGCGTCGGCGGTGGCGTCCGCAATCGCAGTCGGCGACGTCACTTACCAGTCCATCATGATCTGGACGCAGCGTGACAACGTGCTCGCGCTGATGCTGCTGATCCTGTCGTTCTTCGGCTTCGTGACGTGGATGGTCACGCTTGCAGGACGCTGGCTCGAACAACGCTTCGAGGTGCCCGGATATGGCTACTGATACGCGCGCCTCGTTTGGCACTCACCGGAAGTTCGATATCACCCGCGTACCGCCGGGCGTGTATGGCGTGCTCGGGGTTCTTGTCGTAGGCGCGGTGCTCTGGTCGCTTGCGCCTGAAAGCGGATCACGCGGCGAGACGCTTGCACGCCTCGCAGAATGGGCACCCGCGTTGGCGCACGGCTTTGCAATGAATGTGCTCATCAGCATCGGCGCGATTTTTATCGGCACGGTGATCGGTCTGATTGCAGGCGCCGTCGCGTTATCCCGATCGTTCGCCGGACGGCTCGCACGCATTTGGATCACCGCGTTTCGCAATGCACCTTGGCTGGTGCTCGTCTACTTCACGACCTACGTGTTCCCGTTCGAACTCCATGTATTCGGCACTACCGTGCCGTTTCCCGACTGGTTGAAGGTGACGCTGGGGCTCGCGCTGCCGGCGAGCGCAAACATAGCGGAAGTCTTTCGCGGTGCCGTTGCTTCGATACCGTCGGCGCAATGGGAAGCGGCGGCATCCATGGCGTTTTCGCGCACGCAGATCCTGATGAAGATCGTGGCGCCCCAATGCATGCGCCGCATGTTGCCGCCGTGGATGAACGTGTACGCGATCATCACCATGGGCACGGCCTTGTCGTCGCTGGTCGGCATTCACGACTTGCTCGATACCGCGCAAATCGCGAGCAGCACCGTTGCGCGCAGCAGCTTTACCGTGCTGACGTATGTCGCGACGCTCGTGATTTTCTTCGCTTACTGCTATCCGATCTCGTGGTTCACCCGCTGGTTCGAAAGGCGCTTGCGATAGATATCGTTATCAGTCAAGCGGGGTCTGTGCACTGCAACAGGAATCGTGATAATTTACGTTCCGTTCGATACGAACAAGTTCTCGGGGCGGGGTGCAACTCCCCACCGGCGGTAATCGCGCGGTTTGATTGAGCGCGTAGCCCGCGAGCGCTTTGTGATTCGGGTCTGGCTTCGGGCCGCCTGAAACGCAAAGGTCAGCAGACCCGGTTTGATTCCGGGGCCGACGGTCATAGTCCGGATGAAAGAGAACGGGACGGCGTGTGTGGATGCGTGCGGGATATCCCGCGCGCGTTCGTCCATGCCGTCCTTCGCCCTGTTCACACAAACAGGCAGGATTTGAATCATGACACTCTCCACCACGCTCGAAAATACGCCGGTCGCTCAGGCCGCGGGCAAACCCCGTCCACGTATTGCGTTTATCCAGTCATGCTGGCATCGCGATATCGTCGACCAGTGCAAGGCTTCGTTCCTCGATGCAATCCAGGCGCAAGGCTTCGCACGCGATGACATCGACCTCTATGAAGTCGCCGGCGCATTTGAGATCCCGTTGCACGCAAAGCTGCTTGCTCAGCGCGGTGACTATGCGGCGATTGTTGCAGCGGGGCTGGTCGTGGATGGCGGAATTTATCGTCACGAATTCGTGGCGCAAGCGGTCATCAACGGGTTGATGCAGGTGCAACTGGAAAGCGGTACGCCGGTTTTGTCGGCGGTGCTGACGCCGCATCATTTTCATTCGGGCGAAGAACATATCAAGTTCTTCCGCGAGCATTTCGTGGTCAAGGGCGTGGAAGCGGCGACGGCGTGCGCCGATACGATTCGCAAGGTTGCCGCACTTGGGGTGACCAGCGGGAAGCAAGGTGGTGCGCTGCTGAAGCAATTTCGCAACGCCAGGCGCAATCTGCGCCCTTGCACCGAGACGGAAACTCGCGCACAATGCATTGCAATTGCGATGCATGGAGAAAGGTAATGAAAACAGCGACGTTTCCGTCTGTGCGAGTTGAACCGGAACTGCGTGAGGCGGCGGAGAGCGTCTTGCAGGAAGGCGAAAGCCTGTCCGGATTTGTCGAGCAGGCGATCCGCGAAAACATCCTTCGTCGCCAGAACCATAGCGAGTTCGTGGCCCGAGGACTAGCCTCGCGCGACGAAGCTAAGCGAAGCGGCGACTATGTCCCGGCTGAAGAGGTGCTCGCGCGTTTGAGCAAGCGGCTCGATGCTGCTAAAGCGCGGGGTAAGACGCGTTGATGACGTTCGAAATACGTTTCACAGGTAGTGCAGCAGACGATCTCGAACGGCTCTATGAGTTCATTCTTACCCGTGATCCGCAAGATTTGCCTTTAGCCCAGCGTGCGCTAAGCGCTGTCCACGCCGGGATCATGACGCTGCGCAGCTCGCCGTTCACCTGTCGTAAAGCGCACTCGCAGTTGCCATTCTTGCGTGAGTTAATTATTCCTTTTGGCGGCTCCGGGTACGTCGCACTTTTTGAAATAGACGATAGCGATACCGTGACGATCCTGGCCGTGCGTCATCAGTTGGAAGACGACTATCACTGAGCACTTGTACGGTCTTGAAGAAAAGTGACGTGCCTTGTCAAGTCACACAGCTTACCCATCTGCGCTTTCGCCACAGCGTCGGATTTCCCCTCCGTCGCACGCCCGACAAACCTCCACACTGAAACTATCCGCGCCTCTGATTCCTGTCCAGAAATCGTCGACCTCGGAACGTTAATTGCTGACTTTGCGTCGGAGCAATATCGGATCATAAGGAGAAAGCGATGCGTAAGGAAACGCTCCCCTCGTCGACGGACACACTCGACACCGTACCTGATACATCGAGTCCCGCTTACGCGGCAAGGCATCCGCTCACCCGCGCGTTCGACACGTTCGCAAGCGCGGTCACACGATGGGCAGGATCGCCTGTGGCGTTTGGTATGGCGGTCATCAGCATCGTTGTCTGGGCCGTGACCGGGCCCGTGTTCCACTACTCAGAAGACTGGCAACTCGTGATCAACACGGGCACGACCATCGTGACATTCGTGATGGTCTTTCTTATTCAGCAAAGCCAGAACAAGGACAGCGTAGCGCTGCATCTGAAGCTCAATGAACTGCTCGCCTCTCACCGGCAAGCGGACAATCATCTGATCGGCATCGAGGATGCATCTGAAGAGGAACTCAGGCGGCTGGCCGCAGCCTACCTGAAAATGACGACGAAAGAAGACAGCGAGGCGATCACGGGTACATCGTCCGGAACGGCTTGACGATTTCGGCTTTACGGTCACGGCTCAACGCATGCCACCGCGATCACGCCAGCGCTGAGATGGCAAAGCACCGCCTTCGTCTTGGTGTCCGGACGAGGGCGCCTGTTGAGTACCGCTCGATACGAGCGGTGCGCCACTCGCCGTCTGCACGGACCTCGAGGTGCCTCCGTGCGTCGACGCTGGCGTCCCGGACCGGATCTCCTTGACCTGCGCCTCACGCACCAGCACCGGTGGCTTGTGCACGGCCGAAGGTTTCGGCGTGGTCGCTTTGGCCATTACCACTTTATGCGTCGCGACTTTCTTGTTTGCCAGTACCGGCGCCTTTTTCGACGTGCGCGTTGCATGTTCGTGCGTGGCCGCCCTGCTCCTGGGCTGACGGGAAGTCGCCGCAACAACGGCCGACGTATGCCGTGTATCGGCTAGTCTTGGAGGAGGCATGCTCGTACGCGCGACAGGCGCCGCCGGCTTGTCCTGATTCTGGCCAGCCATCACTTCATTGCGCAATTCAAGCGCGTCGGGATTGTCCCGATGCATCGCAAGGATGGCCGCGAGCAACACCTTCGCCGACTCCATGTCGTGACGCTGGAGGCTCTCGCGCACCGCATCGAGCGCAGCGGACATGCTTGCATCGTGACGGCTATCGAGTGCCGGTTCGCGCACCCGGTTGCCCTCCACCTCGGAGGTGCGAGCGACGTCGCTGGCGGTGGTATCGACGGGAGCGGTGTGCATCGAGCCGGGCATCAACGTGTATGCCGCCAGGCCGAGCACGCAGACAAACGCGGTGGCGATCAGTCCCTTGGTTCTGCCGGACATCGTTGAATATGCGGACGCGCGAACTGCCGTGGGCGAAGCGATGGCCCCGCAAGACGGGCAGATTTCCGCATCGAGATCGACTGGGTCGCCGCAACGGCGGCACATCGGGCTGACATTCAAGCTTGCATTCATGGCGCATTCCCGAACGGAGTTCAGAGAGGCTACGTGCAGAACGAGTGCGCGGACGCGATAAAGTATCGCCTTCATCCGCCAATGTTTGGCGGGTTTGGCAGGGTCCGATCGCAAACGGTAAAGTTCCCCGAAGTGGGGTGTATTGGGATTGAAAGCGAAGTGCTAGCGCTGCATTAATTGCCGACGCCGGCACCATGGTACCGGCGTCCGATCACTCAGATCAAACCTTGAATCAAGCGTCCTCGAGCCGCCGCAGGATCGCTTCAATGCTGACCGTATCGTAGGGCTTGGTGAGGAACGTCGCCCCCGGCACCTTCGATACATGATTGTGATCGCCCGTCGCGAAGACCACATCCAGGTTGCTGCGCAACGCACGCACGCGAAGCGCCAGCTCTTCACCCGACATACCGGGAAGCCCCACATCCGTGATCAGTACATCGATGTGCTCGCTCTGCAGCAGCGCAAGCGCAGCGGGCCCGTCGGCAGCCTGATGAACGACATGCCCGAGCGCTTCGAACAGCTCGCCGGTAATCGAGCGGACGAGGTCATCGTCTTCAACGAACAGGATATGACGCACACGTACGGGAGGCGAGCTTGCAGCACCTGCCGCCACGGCAGATAACGCCCTCGCCGATCCGGCCGCTTCCGCAGAAGCGCTTACTACGCGCTGCCGCTGATTCGACAGCACGTGCCTCAACTTCCTCGCGAGCGCCTCGCGCGTATAGGGCTTGCTCAGTAATTCGACGCCGGCATCCAGGCGGCCGCCATGCACGATCGCGTTCTCCGTATAACCCGACGTGAACAGCACAGCAATCCCGGGCACCCGTTCGCGCGCCTTGCGGGCAAGCTCCGGGCTGCGCAGCGGACCGGGCATGACCACGTCGGTGAACAACACGTCGATAGGCATACCGCTGTCGATGATGGCAAGCGCGCTGCTTGCGTCGTTAGCCTTGAGCACTCGATACCCAAGCTCCGAGAGCATCTCAACGACTGTCGCGCGGACTTGTTCGTCGTCCTCCGCAACCAGGATGGTCTCTTCACCGCCGAGCACTGGCGCCATCTCGGCAGCCACGCCGAAGTCTTCCTTGTCGTGCGTGCGTGGTAGATAAAGCTTCACCGTCGTACCATGACCCGGTTCGCTATAGATCTTCACATGGCCGCCGGACTGCTTGACGAAGCCGTAGACCATAGAAAGCCCGAGTCCCGAACCCTTGCCTTCGGGCTTCGTGGAGAAAAACGGTTCATGGGCTTGTGCAAGGACCTCGGGCGTCATGCCGCAACCGGTGTCGGTGACGGCGAGCATCACGTACTGGCCCGGCGTGACTTCTGTGTGGTCGCGGGCGTAGGTGTCGTCGAGCAGTGCGTTGCCGACTTCCAGCGTCAGCTTGCCCGAGTTGTCCATGGCATCTCGTGCGTTGATCGCAAGATTGAGAATGGCGTTCTCGACCTGCGTTGGATCGACGAATGTATTCCACAACCCCGCCGACGCAACCGTCTCGATCTCGATCGCTTCACCGAGGCTGCGTCGCAGCATGTCCTCCATGCCCGCGATAAGGCGCCCGATCTTGACGGTTTTCGGTTCAAGCGCCTGCCGCCGGCCGAATGCCAGCAACTGGCTGGCGAGCTTCGCGCCGCGGTA
>NZ_JBSIPA010000196.1:0-11336 GCF_053574605.1 Caballeronia sp. M23-90
TCCGGGCACGTACAGGCCCGCGGCGGTTGCGAGCACGATGCGCGCCGCCATCAGCTCCCAGTAATTCTGCGCGCCCCAGGCGAGGACGTTCGCCACAGCGAATGCCGAGAGCGCCGCGATCATCAGCGTGCGCCGATGAAACGCGCCGGTCAGCGCCGTCAGCACGGGCGAACTGAACGCGTAGGCAAGCGCAAACACCGTGACAAGCTGCCCCGTCGCAACGATGCTCGTGTGCAGGTCGGCAGCCATGTCCGGCAACAGCCCGGCGATCATGAAGCTCTCGGTGCCGACTGCAAACGTACCGAGCGCGAGCCAGTAGAGCGGCGCAAGGGACGGGGAAGACGTGGATGAAGAGTTCACGTTCGGCTCCCGGTCATGCGGCCACGGCTTCGCCGCTATGGAACGGATAGTCGGTATAACCGACCTCCGTGCCGCCAAAGAACGTGGGACGATCATATGGATTGAGCGGCAACTCAAGACGCAGGCGTTCGGGCAGATCCGGATTCGCGATGAAATCACGGCCAAACGCCACGAGGTCCGCGTCGCCCGCCTGAATCACGGCTTCCGCTGTTCCGGCCTTGAAGCCGCCTGCCGCGATGATCACGCCCTTGTAGTGCTTGCGGATAAGCTGTGCAGCGACGGGGTTCGGGTCCTTGCTGTCGTCATCGACATTGCCAAGCACACGCGGCTCGATCAGATGGATATAAGCGAGGTTCAGCTTGGCCAGTTCCTCTGCAACGTAAGTAAAGAGGCCTTCCGGGTTGCTGTCGGACATATCGCCCCATGTGCCGCTCGGTCCAAGGCGCACGGCCACGCGGTCGCTGCCCCAGACGGAGATGACCGCACGCGTGACTTCCATCAGGAAGCGGGCGCGGTTTTCGAACGAACCGCCATAGATGTCCGTGCGCTTGTTGCTGCCGTCCTGCAAGAACTGATCGAACAGATAGCCGTTGGCCGCGTGCAACTCGACGCCATCGAAACCCGCCTCTTTGCCGCGCAAAGCGGCGGTACGGAAGCTATCGACCAGCCCGGCGATTTCGGGCACCGTCAGCGCACGGCTCGGGGTATTCGGAATCCAGCCGGCTTCGGTATAAGCCACGCCGCCGTGCAGCACCTCGGAAGGTGCGACCGGCTGGGCGCCATCCGGCTGCAACTGGCTGCTCGACTGCCGTCCCGCGTGATAAAGCTGCAGGAACATGTGGGCGCCTTTGGCATGCACGGCATCGGTGATGTGCTTCCAGCCGGCGATCTGGCTGTCGTCGTACAAACCGGGCGCGCCCAGATAACCGTTGCCGTTGGGCGCGGCAATGGTAGCTTCGCTGATCAGGAAACCGCCCTTCGAGGCGCGCTGGGTGTAGTACTCGGCCATCAACGGACCGGGTCTTGCGCCTTCCTCGGCACGCATGCGGGTAAGCGGCGCAAGCACGACACGATGCGAAAATTCCAGGGGACCCACTTTGACGGCGGAATGAAGTTTAGACATGACTCTCTCCAGATTTGGTGGGCTGCCGAGATTGACCGGCAGCGGGTGCTTCGACCTTGGATGAGAGTGTAGGAACGATTCAAAAGAAGAAAAATGGGCTAAGGTTCCGAATATATTGGACAGAAAAGTCCTTAATCGTGCTTGCACGGTCGTGACCCGCCAGGCGCAAGTGCGCCGCGTGGCGGACGAAAAATCTGCGAACTTATCCCGGGACACAATCATGGACAGCCTTGGCGGCATTTCGATGTTCGTACAGGTCGCAGACACCCGCAGCTTCACGGAAACGGGGCGGCAGCTCGGTTTATCGTCGTCGGCGGTTGGCAAGAGCATCGCGCGAATGGAAGAACGCCTGGGCGTGCGGCTTTTTCATCGCAGCACGCGCAGCATCACGCTGACCGCCGAAGGCACGCTGTTCCTCGAGCGATGCCGGCGTATTCTCGGCGAGGTGGAAGCCGCTGAAGCCGAACTGTCCGACGCCGCCGGCAGCCCGCGCGGCCGCCTGCGGATCAGCACGCCGCAGTTGTCCGGGCTTATCATGCCGGCGCTCGATGGCTTCATGGCGCAGTACCCGGACATCGAAATCGATGTGGACTTGTCCGATCGAATGGTCGATGTGGTTGAAGAAGGCTTCGACACCGTGATTCGCACAGGCGCACAACATGACTCGCGGCTGGTATCGCGCCGTCTCGGTTCCTGCGGACAGGTGCTGGTCGCCTCGCCCGGTTATCTCCGGCAACGGGGCACGCCATCGCATCCTGCGGACCTTGTTCACCACGCTTGCCTGCTCCACAAGTTTCCCGCGACGGGCAGGCTCGAACGCTGGCCGTTTCAGCTTGCAGCATCGGAGGCGGATCCAGAGCTTCCGCAAACTTTCGTCAGCAACACGATCGAAGTCCTGGGGTTTCTTGCGCTGCAGGACAAAGGTCTGGCGTTCCTGCCAACCTTCCTCGTGCGCGATGCGCTTGCCAGCGGCGCACTGCAAGTCGTGCTCGACGATTACATCAACCAGACCGTAACCTTCTGGATTCTCTGGCCGGCGAGCCGCTATGCGTCGCCCAAGCTGCGCGTGTTCATCGACTACATCAGTCAGAACCTGAAGATCTAGTGCGCTCAATGCGTTTCGGACATCGATGTCCGCAATGTTCGGAATCGCAGCCCGTTTATCTTCAATCCCGTCACTCCTACGATGCCTCCTGTCGCCGCGCAGTCGTCTGCGCAGCCTAACGCAGGAGTTTCTCGTGAACGATAGAAAGATTGGCGTCGGTGTCATCGGCCTGGGCCATTGGTCGGAATATGGGCATTTGCCGTCGCTCAGGCGGTTGCCCGATTACGAACTGACGGCCGTGTACAGCCGCAGCGCCGACAAGGCATCGAGCCTCGTGGAACGCCACGGCTTCAAATACGCGGCATCGTCGGTGCAGGAGCTGGTATCGAATCCGGAAGTCGACCTGGTGCTCGTGCTGACGCCGGCGTTCCAGCACGAAGAAGGTATTCGCGCCGCGATCGCGGCAGGCAAGGACGTGTACTGCGAGTGGCCGTTGACGCCCGACACGGCTTTGTCGAAGGAACTGCTTGCATTGGCCGACAAAGCGGGCGTGCGCACGATCGTCGGCCTGCAGCGGCGGTTGAATCCGGGATATCGCTACGTGGGCGATTTGCTGGACCACGGCGATATAGGCGATATCCGTTCCGTGCGCCTGCATGTCAGCGTGGAATATTTCCAGCGTGAACGCCCTGCTTCGCTTTACTACACCATCCCCGAGAAAAACTTTTCGAGCCTCCTCTCAATCTATGGCGGTCATTTCCTGGACGCCCTCTTCACGACGATGACCGGTTTCCCGCAAAGCCTGTCCGCGCTCACAGTCAATCAGTTCAAGGAAGTCACGCTGTTGGAAACGGGCGAAACATTGCCGCATACAAATGCAGACCAGGTCGTTCTCGCGGGAACGTTCGCGAACGGCGCCGTGCTGAGCGTTCATCTGGAGGCAGGCAAACGCAACAACTACGGCGTTCAGCTCGACATTACGGGCAGCAAGGGCGACCTGAAGATCACGAACACGTCGAGCTTCGGCGACACGTTCAACCGTATCGAAATCGCACGAGGCGACAGCCAGCCAATGACCGTGCTTACGGTTCCGTCCGAATACGAATGGCTGGAAGAGGGCGAACTGGGCGGCAGCGTCGTGGAGCTGGCGAGCCTCTATGCGGCCCACGCTCGCGATGTCAAGACCGGTTCGACGCTCGCACCTTCATTCGCGGACGCAATCCGGATGCATGAGTTGATGGAACAGATCAAGGAATCGGACCGTTCAGGCAAAAGGGTCGAGTTGTCGTTCAGTCATTCCATAAAGGACGCATCATGAAACTCACAGGTAATACGATCTTCATCACCGGCGGCGGTTCAGGCATCGGCCGGGGCCTCGCTGAAGCGCTGCACAAACTCGGCAACCAGGTGATCATTGCAGGCCGGCGACGCAGTCATCTCGACGCCGTGATCGCAGCCAATCCGGGCATGAAGGCGGTCGAGCTCGACATCTCCGATCCAGCGAGCATCGAACGTGTGGCAGCAAAGCTGATCGTCGATCACCCCGAGCTCAATGTGCTGATCAACAACGCGGGCATCATGCAGGCCGATGCAATCGCCGGCAAGATCGACGACGCCCAGATGGTGTCCATCGTCACGACCAATCTGATCGGTCCGATCCGGATGACCTCCGCGCTGGTCGAACACCTGAAGACCCGCAACGACGCAATCGTCGCGTACACCAGCTCGGTGCTCGCGTTCGTGCCGTTGGCGCTTACGGCGGTCTACTCGTCGACCAAGGCGGCGCTGCACTCGTACGCACTGTCACAACGTTTCATGCTGAAGGACACGTCGGTCCGCGTTCTCGAAATCGCGCCGCCGTGGGTGCGCACCGAGCTTATGAACAGCCAGGAAGCCGAGATGGCGATGCCGCTCGATCAGTTTATCGATGAGACGATCAAGGCGCTCGGTAGCGGGGCGGACGAGATTCTGGTGGAAGCAGCCAGGCCGATGCGCGCGAACCCCGGACCGGGCGAGCACGATTTCGTCAACGGCTTCAATTCCCAGATGATGGCAACAATGGGCGGATAACCTTCCTCCGCGCATATGAGCCGGCTGGGGCCAACTGCGCCCCAGCGGCTCGAGCACTAAGCTTTACTTCTCTCCCTGCACTCCCTCGTACTTTCCCCTATCTTTTTTTGAAAAGATTGACAGCCCAATACTCGCGGTTTAATTTTTATAAACCGGTTTACAAGCGGGCGGCGCAATGTCGGTTGCGCCCACGAAGTCTTCCTTCAATTCACCGGCCGCGCGGCTTTCAATGACCGTACAAAAACGGCCGGACCAACCAGGAAAGGGATTCCGATGAGCGCTGCATTGCATTTCCGCCGCATGACCGCCGTGTTGCTTGGCGCGTCCCTGCTCGCTTTCGCGGGCGCGGCACTGGCCGCGGGCAAGAAGATCGCCATGGTGCAGATCAACCAGGAGGCGCTCTTTTTCACGCAGATGGACCAGGGCGCGCAAGCCGCCGCGAAAGCCGCGGGCGTCGAGCTCGCCATCTTCAATTCGAACAACGATCCGAGCGCGCAAAACAGCGCCATCGAAACGTATATCCAGCAAAAGGTCGATGCGATCCTGGTCGTCGCCATCGACGTGAACGGGATCAAGCCCGCGATCACCGAAGCCAAGAAAGCGGGCATTCCGGTGGTAACCATCGACGCAATCGTCGATGGCGATAACGCGGTGCAGGTGGGTGTCGACAACAAGAAGGTCGGCGAGGACATCGGTAAGTACACAGCGAATTACATCAAGACGAATCTTGGCGGGAAGGCGAGCATCGGCGTGGTGGGCGCGCTGAATTCCTTCATTCAGAACGTGCGGCTGGATGGCTTCAAGGCGGGTATCGCGACGGTGCCGGGCGCAAAGATCGTCTCCACCGTCGATGGGCAGAACGTGCAGGACCAGGCCCAGACCGCCGCAGAAAACCTCATCTCCGCCAACCCGAATCTGCAGATCGTCTATGCAACCGGTGAACCCGCCTTGATCGGACTCGTCGCGGCAACTTCGGCGCAAGATGCAACGGGCCGCGTGAAGATCGTCGGATGGGATCTGAGCGCGCAGGCCATCAAGGGTATCGATGCAGGCTTCGTGACGGCGGTCGTGCAGCAGGACCCGGAAAGCGAAGGCCGCGTAGCCGTGAACTCTGCGCTCAAGCTCATCGCCAAGCAGCCGGTCGAGAAGAACATCTCGGTGCCGGTGACGATCGTGACGAAGGCAAACGTCGGCAAGTACCGGGCCGTTTTCAAGTAAGGGGAAGCCGATGCAAAACGATGCCGCCATTCCACGCGTACGCATGGAAAACATCATCAAGAGCTACGGAGCCGTGCAGTCGTTGCGCGGCGTGAACCTGCACGTCATGCCGGGCGAAGTGCTCGGCCTCGTGGGCGACAACGGCGCGGGCAAATCGACGGTGTCGAAGGTGTTGTCGGGCGCGGTCGTTCCGGACGGCGGCAGCATCGAGATCGACGGCAAGCCGGTTCATTTCACCGATCCCGGCGACGCCCGCGCGCATCACATCGAAATGGTTTACCAGGACCTGTCGCTGTGCAATACCGTCGATGTCGCCGGCAATCTCTTTCTCGGCCGCGAACCCATGCGACGCGTCTGCGGCGTCTCCGTGCTCGATCATCGCAAGATGCATCGCGAAGCGCGCGACATGCTGAACAACCTCGGCATCCGCATTCCCAGCACGAAGCTCGACGTCGAGAACCTGTCCGGCGGCCAGCGCCAGGCCATCGCGATTTCGCGGGCGGTATCGTTCGATCCGAAAGTGCTGATCATGGACGAACCCACCGCCGCGCTCGCGGTCGCCGAAGTGGAAGCGGTGCTCGACCTCGTGCGCACGATCAGCGAGCGCGGCGTGAGCGTGATCCTGATCAGCCATCGCTTGCAGGATCTGTTTCTGGTGTGCGACCGCATCAGCGTGATGTACGAAGGGCAGAACGTGGCGGACCGGAAGATCGGCGAAACGAATCTGGAAGAGATCGTCGATCTGATCGTCGGCCACAAGTTCAGTGCGCGCTCGGCTCGTGCACTTGCGGAGAATTGACATGGAACTCGCCATGCACGACAAGTCCAAGGCGCCGCGCCTGCCGCTCAAACATATGCTCGGCCGCAACGCGGGCGTGGCGAGTATCGCCGCGTTTTTCATTGTCTGCGCCCTCGCCTTCACGTTCACCACGAGCACGTTTCTCACGACCGGCAACCTGCTCAACGTGCTCCGTCAAAGCGCACCGCTGCTGATCGTCGCCACGACAATGACGCTCGTCATCACGACGGGCGGCATCGATTTGTCGATAGGGTCCACGCTTGCGCTGGTCGGCGCAGTCTCGGCGATTGCGTTGCGCGCGGGCGTGCCGGGAATCGTCGTGCTGATCGGCGGTCTTTCGCTCGGCGCGATCATCGGCGCAATCAACGGTTATTTCATTGCGTTCGCAGGGATGCCCGCGTTTATCGTGACGCTGGGAACGTTGTCTGTAGTACGCGGCATTGCATTGCTCATCACCCAGGGCTTTTCCATACCGATCGAAAACGACGGCTGGTTCGTCGAACTCGGACGCGGCCGGATCCTCGGCATGCCAACACCGGCGGTGATCGCTATCGTGACCTTGCTTGCAGGCTTCGTCACGCTCCGGCATACGCGTTTCGGACGGTATGTGACGGGCATTGGCACGAATGCCGAAGGTGTGCGGCGCGCAGGCGTCAACGTGCGCAGCGTCACCATGAAGGTCTACGTGTTGAGCGGCGCGGCGGCGGGTCTTGCCGGCCTCATCACCACGGCGCGGCTGGGCAGCGGTTCATCGAACCAGGGCGTAGGGTTCGAGCTCGCGGTGATCGCCGCCGTCGTGCTTGGAAGCACCGATCTCTTTGGCGGACGAGGCACGATCCTCGGCACGGTGCTCGGTGCACTGACCATTGCGGTGCTCGGCAACGGACTGATCCTCATCAACGTGTCGCCGTTTTATACACAAATCATTCAAGGCGCGATCATGCTGCTCGCCATCTGGCTCAACACGCGGATTTTCTCGCCGCAGCGGCGCAAGAAGGCTTAAGCGATGAGTTCGATCTTTCGCCACGATGCATCGTTGAAGATAGGCACACGCAGCGCTCAGGTGATGACGGTGCTTGGCCCCATCCCCGTTTCGCAGATGGGCGTGACGCTCATGCATGAGCACATCTTGCTGGATGCATCGGGCAAATGGGTGCCGCCGGCTTGTTGCGGCGACAGGTTCATCGGTGAGCAGAAAGTGCACATCGGCATTCTGGGCGCGCTGCGCATGAACCCGCTGATGAACCGCGACAACTGCCAGCTCTTCGATGCCGATGTCGCCGTCGAAGAACTCATGCGCTTTCGCGAGCTGGGCGGCGAGACGGTGATCGACCCGACCAATCTCGGACTGGGGCGAGACCCCGCCGCGCTGCAACGGATCGCACGGCGCACGGGGTTGAACATCGTGATGTCGACGGGGTTTTATCTCGAGCCTTCGCATCCGGATTATGTGAAGCACAAGTCCATCGATGAACTCGCCGCACAACTGATCTTCGATGTCGGCGGCGCAGATGAAAAGCCCGATGTGCTCGCCGGCATGATCGGCGAGATTGGTGTGTCGGCGGCGTTTACCGCCAACGAGGAGAAGTCGCTGCGTGCTGCCGCGCGTGCGAGCGCCGCGACGCACGTGCCCTTGTCCGTGCATCTTCCTGGATGGGTGCGGCACGGGCACCGCGTGCTGGACATCGTGGAGGAAGAAGGCGCGGACCTGAATCACACGGTCCTGTGTCACATGAACCCGAGTCACATGGACGTCGAATATCAGCACGCGCTGGCCAGACGCGGCGCATGGCTCGAATACGACATGATCGGCATGGAGTATTTCTACGCCGATGAAAACGCGCAATCGCCATCCGACGAAGAGAACGCACGCGCAATCAAGGCGTTGATCGATGCGGGGTTCATTGACCGGATCCTGATGTCGCAGGACGTGTTCATGAAGATCATGCTCACGCGTTTTGGCGGCCATGGCTATGGCTACATCCTCAAGTATTTCGTGCCGCGCTTGCGGCGCCACGGCGTCTCGAACGAGCAGATCGAAACCATGATGATCACCAACCCGACGCGGGTTTTTTCAGGCAGTTGATCGATAACCTGTAACCATACGATGTGGACCGGTTCCACCTGCGCCGCACGCCGCCGACACGGCAAGCCGCGCGTTCAAGGAGCACACGCATGACCAAGTCTGTTCTGCTTGCCGGCGAGAGCTGGGCGAGCATGTCGATGCACGTCAAGGGCTTTGACCAGTTCCCGACTGCGACCTATCACAACGGCGCGACGATCTTCCTCGATATCTTCAAGGACAGCGAATTCAAGATCACGCACATGCCGAGCCACGAAGCGCAGGAGATGTTCCCCTCCACGCTGGATGGCCTGCTTGCCTACGACGCGATCATTCTTTCGGACATCGGAGCAAATACATTGTTGCTGCATCCCGACACGTGGATCAAAAGCGAGCGCACGCCGAACCGCCTCAAGCTGTTGCGCGACTATGTTGCGGCGGGGCGCGGGCTGATGATGATCGGCGGGTATTTGAGCTTCCAGGGTATCAACGGCAGCGCGCGGTTTCGCAACACGCCGGTGGAAGAAGTGCTGCCGGTAACGTGCCTTCCCTACGATGACCGCGTCGAGGTTCCCGAAGGATTCAACGCGGACGTCGTCGCTTCGCATCCGATAGTCGAAGGCCTCGGAACGCAATGGCCGCACTTGCTCGGTTACAACGAAGTGCAGGTCAAGCCCGACGCAACGTTGATTGCATCGGTTCCCGAAACGGGCCATCCGTTGCTGGTCGCGGGAACATATGGACGAGGCCGTACCCTCGCGTGGACCAGCGACATGTCGAGTCACTGGTTGCCGCCTGCGTTCTCCGCGTGGGAGGGCAACGCGCGCTTGTGGACCAACTGCCTCGACTGGCTGACAGCGGGCGAACGATAACGGTTTAAGAGGCGCGCGCTCCGTGTAATCGGCAATACTGCTGTCGATCCGGCGCTCCCCGCTTCACACTGCTGCAGCCACAGCCGTGCTATGTTCTTTGCCGTCTGCCCATACCGCGCGCAATGAACCGTCCGAGCCCACTGACAAAGAGGCGCTGTTTCGTCTCGCTGGTCGCAATCCTGTGCCTCCTGATGCTGGTGATCGTGGTGGCGGGAATCGCGGGCTGGATCACCTTGCGCGGCAGCCTTGCGCAACTCGACGGCACGCATGCATCGGCGGCGACTTCGGCGTTGCATGCGCCGGTCAGCATAGAACGCGATAACCTCGGCGTGCCGACCATCAAGGGCAGCACGCGCGATGACGTCGCGTTCGGCACCGGCTTCGCGCAAGCGCAAGATCGCTACTTCCAGATGGATCTGCTGCGCCGCGTCGCCGCCGGCGAGATGTCCGAGCTGATCGGCCCCGCAGCGCTCGAACTGGATCGACGCAACCGGCCGCATCGATTTCGCGAACGGGCGCGCAAAGCATTCGACGCGCTGCCGGCAACCCAGCAGAGGTTGATTGAACGCTACACGGCCGGCGTCAATGACGGGCTCGCGGCGCTGGCTTCGCGTCCGTTCGAATACTGGGTGCTGCGCACGCCGCCGGCGCCCTGGCGTCCGGAAGACACGCTGCTGGCCGTCTACGCAATGTACTTCGACCTGCAGTCCGATGAAGTCCGCCACATTCTGTCGCGCGCTGCGTTGCGCGAACGGGTGCCGGCGGACTTGTATGAATTCCTGCTGCCCGCAACGAGCCATTGGGACGCACCCTTCGATACTGCAACGCCTTCCACCGAACAACAGCCTTCGCTGCCCGCAACCCGCCCGGACTGGCTGCGGGCATCGAAAGACACGAAGCACAGCAGCACTGCCATCACAGATTCGATGATCGGCAGCAACGGCTGGGCAGTCGATGCCGCCCACAGCGCGCACGGCGGCGCGATCCTCGCGAGCGACATGCACCTGGGTCTTTCGCTGCCGAACATCTGGTACAGGATGTCGCTGACGTGGCCCGCAGCCGATGGCCAGCCGCGCCGCATCACAGGCGTCACCCTGCCCGGCGCACCGCTCGTGATCGCGGGCAGCAACGAACGGATCGCGTGGGGCTTCACGAACAGCTATGGCCGTTTCATCGATCTGATTGTGTTGCAGCGCAATCCCGCCGATCCGCTGGAATATCGCGTTGCAGGCGGCAAGTGGGCGCGTGCGACCGTCGTTCATGAGCGCATCCTGGTGAAGGGCGGGGCGCCCGTGGACTTGGCGGTCATCGATACACAATGGGGTCCGCAAATCATCGCCGGTCCAGACAAGACCGCCTATGCCTTGCGCTGGACCGCGCACGATCCCGAAGCCGTCAACCTGAACCTACAGCAACTGGAAGACGCCACGAACGTCGCGGACGCGATCCACGCCGCGCAAATCAGCGGCATTCCCACGCAGAATTTCATGGTCGCGGATTCGCGTGGCGAAATCGGCTGGACGCTTGCCGGGCCGCTGCCCAAACGCAGCGCCGCCACTGACCCGTCCACGGGACCACTCAGCGAGGTGCCGTTCGATTCGACGACGTATCGCGGATGGCAAGCTTATCTCGCACCCGCCGCCTACCCGTCGCGCATCAGCCCGCCGCTCGGGCGGCTCTGGAGCGCGAACAATCGCACCTTGCCGCTCGATCAGGCCGCAATCGCAGGCGATGCCGGCACCGACCTCGGCGCGCGTGCATCGCAGATTCGCGACGACCTGTTCGCA
>NZ_JBSIPA010000197.1:0-11305 GCF_053574605.1 Caballeronia sp. M23-90
TCCGACCAGGCGCGCTCGACCGCGCTGAACCGCATCATGGGCGGGGATCCGCCGACGGCCGCCCAGTTCAATACATCAAAGCAATTCCACGACATCATCGATCAAGGCCTGCTGAACAACGTTGACGATGTCGCTGCCAAGGAGAACTGGGACAAGAACTTCCCGCCATCCATCATCGAGAGCATCAAGTCGAACGGTCACTACTACGCGGCGCCCGTCGACATCCATATGCCGGCATGGTTCTTCTATTCGAAGCCGGCGTTCCAGAAGGCCGGCATCACGAAAGAGCCCGCCACGTACGATGAATTCATCGCGGACCTCGACAAGCTGAAAGCAGCCGGCATCATCCCGCTTGCGCTGGGTGGTCAGGCCTGGCAGGAGAAGATCACTTTCGACGCCGTTTTCGCCGATGTCGGCGGCCCTGATCTGTATTTGAAGATCTATCGCGATCGCGATGTCAACGCGGTCAAATCCGATGCCTTCAAGAAAGTGCTGACGCAGTTCAAGCGGCTGCATAACTACATCGACCCGGGTTCGCCGGGACGCAACTGGAACGACGCAACGGCGCTGGTGATCTCGGGCAAGGCCGGTGTCCAGATCATGGGCGACTGGGCGAAGGGCGAGTTCGTCGCGGCGAAACAATCTGCAGGAAAGGACTTCGGCTGCTTCTTGGGCTTCGGTCCGCATTCGCCGTATCTGGTTGCAGGCGATGCATTCGTGTTCCCCAAGACCGACGATGCCAACGCGATCAAGGCGCAAAAGCTGCTTGCGACCGTGATGACATCGCCGGCTGCGCAGGTTGCGTTCAGCGCGAAGAAGGGATCGATTCCGATCCGTTCCGACATCGATGATTCGAGTCTCGACATGTGCGCAAAGATGGGTATTGCGATCATGAAGGACAAGTCGCGGCAACTGCCGAATCCGGAAATGCTGACGCCGCCGGATATCAATGGCGCGTTGCAGGACGTCATCACCAACTTCTGGAACAAGAACCAGTCGGTCGAGGACGCGCAGAAGGCCTTTGCAAGCGGGCTGAAAAGCTGATGGCCGTGACGCCCGCCGACAAAGCCCTGCACCCTGCCGCGAGGCACGCGAAGAAGAAACCGCTGAGGAAGCGGTTTCCCCTGGCTGCGTACATTGCGCTGGTGCCGCTTGCGTTGACCGTCGTGTTTGCGTACCTCGGCACGATGTTGTGGAGCTTGCGTACGTCCTTCACGAACTCGCGTACGTTCGCGTCCTCGAACTTCGCGGGCGTCTCGCAGTATGTGCGTCTGTTCAACAACGACCGGTGGATGCTGTCGCTGCAGAACATCGTGATCTATGGCGTGTTGTTTATCGTCGTGTGTCTTGCGATCGGGTTGCTGCTGGCTGTGTTCATCGATCAGAAAGTGGTGGGCGAAGGCGCGTTGCGTACGGTGTTCCTGTATCCGTATGCCATGTCGTTCGTGGCGACCGGTCTTGTCTGGCAATGGATACTGAATCCGCAACTCGGGATCCAGGAGGTGCTGCACCGGCTCGGTTTCACGCATGCGCGCTTTGACTGGATCGTCGACCAGGACAAGGTCGTCTATACGCTGGTGATCGCGACCGTATGGCAGGCCTCGGGCCTGGTGATGGCATTGCTGCTTGCGGGACTGCGCGGCATAGATGAAGAGATCTGGAAGGCCGCGCGTATCGACGGCATTCCGCGTTGGCGCGTCTATGTGAGCATTGTGATCCCGATGCTCGGTGCGTCCATTTCGACCGCGTTCATCCTGCTGTTCGTGATGGTGATCAAGCTCTACGATGCAGTCGTCGCCATGACGCAAGGCGGTCCCGGCACCGCGAGCGAAGTGCCCGCGAAGTTCATCATGGACTATCTGTTCGGACGGGCGAACCTGGGCCTTGCGTCGGCGGCGTCGATCGTTTTGCTGGTGACCGTGCTCGCGATTCTCGCGCCTGTTTTCTACGTTCGCAGCCGCGCGTTGCGGCTGAGGGATGCACGATGAATACACTACGTCCGCCTCTTCGACGCAAGCCGCGTTTCTCTCCGGCGCGGCTTGGCGTGTACGCGTTCCTGCTGACGTCTGCGTTGTTTTTCCTGCTGCCTTTGTACGTGATGCTCGTGACATCGGTCAAGCCGATGAGCGAAATTCGCATGGGCAACATCCTTGCATTCCCGGTTCACTTCACGATCGATGCATGGCGCGAAGCATGGCAGTCCGCATGTACCGGTCTTGATTGCCAGGGCATTCAGGTCGGCTTCTGGAACTCGGTTCGCATTGTTGTGCCCAGTACGATCCTGTCCATTCTCGTGGGCGCGGTAAACGGCTATGCGCTCTCATTCTGGAAGCCGCGCGGCGCAAGCACCTTGTTCGCGATCCTCCTGATGGGCGCGTTCATTCCTGTGCAAGTGATGGTTTATCCGCTGGTACGCGTGCTGGCAACCGTGCATCTGTTCAGCTCGTTGCCGGGTATCGTGCTGATTCATACGATCTTCGGCATGCCCGTCATGACGCTGCTATTCCGCAATTACTACGCAGCCTTGCCTCACGAATTGTTCCAGGCGGCGCGCGTGGATGGCGGCGGTTTCTGGCGCATCTTCCTGCAACTGATGGTGCCCATGTCCACGCCGATCATCGTGGTCGCGGTCATCATGCAGGTCACGGGCATCTGGAACGACTTCATCCTGGGGCTCGTCTTCGCGGGAACGAAGAACCTGCCTATGACCGTGCAGCTCAACAACATCATCAACACCACGACCGGCGAACGCCTCTACAACGTCAACATGGCAGCGACCATTCTCACGTCCATGGTGCCGCTTGCCATCTACTTCGTCTCGGGTCGCTGGTTCGTCCGCGGCATTGCTTCCGGTGCGGTCAAGGGTTAGTCCAGGACGATCTATGTCTACAGTCATGTCTGCAGGAAAATCGAATGTTTCCATCCGCGATCTGGAGATCCAGCTCGGGGCCAATACGATCATCGAGTCACTGGATCTGGAGGTCGAGCCAGGCGAATTCCTGGTGCTGCTCGGGCCGTCGGGTTGCGGCAAGTCGACCTTGCTTCACAGCATTGCTGGCTTGATCGATGTCAGCGGCGGCAGCATTGAAATCGGTGGCCAGGATATGACCTGGGCAGACCCGAAGGATCGTCGTATCGCCCTTGTTTTCCAGTCGTATGCGCTTTATCCGACCATGAACGTGGAGCGCAACTTGTCGTTCGGTTTGCGGATCGCAGGGACGCCAAAAGCGGAAATCGAACGGCGCGTCTCGCGTGCTTCGGAGATGCTGCAGCTTGGTCCGTTATTGAAGCGAAGGCCGGCTCAATTGTCCGGCGGTCAGCGTCAACGCGTCGCGATCGGACGTGCGATCGTGCGTGAAGCAGATGTGTTTCTTTTCGACGAACCGCTCTCGAATCTCGACGCCAAATTGCGCACCGAACTCAGGCGCGAGCTCAAGCAACTGCACAAGCGTCTTGGCGCCACGATGATCTACGTCACGCACGATCAGGTCGAAGCCATGACGCTTGCGACCCGCATGGCCGTGATGCGCGGCGGCGTGATCCAGCAGATCGGCACGCCCGCGGAAGTCTACGCGCGCCCGAACAACCTGTTTGTCGCGACCTTCCTCGGCTCGCCGGGCATGAACTTGCTCAAGGGCGCGCTTCACTTCGATGCCGGCGGCATCCAGTTCCAGAACGATCACATGGACGTGGACGTGTCGTCGTACCCCTTCGTCAAAACGCCGCGCGAAAATCAGTCGTGTGTGCTCGGCGTGCGACCCGAGGACGTTTTGATCGATCCGGCGTTCGAACACAGGGGCACGGTGTCGCTCGTCGAACCCATGGGCAACCACCGGGTAATTTGGCTCGATTATCATGGCGCCCAAATCGCTTCCATCGCGCAGGAATCCGCGACGGCGGCAGTCGACGAAGTCACCGGTTTTTCCATTCAGAAGGAACGCATTTCCCTCTTCGATGAAACCGGCGGCGACCGGTTATAGCGCTTAAATCATGGAGTCATAGTGGCAACCCTGAAGGACGTCGCGGTTCTCGCCGGCGTGGGCATGTCCACGGCATCGCGGGCAATTTCCGGTCGCGGACCGGTATCGGCCGATGCACTCGCACGCGTGCAGGCGGCGATCGCCGAACTCAACTTCCGGCCTTCGTCGATAGGGCGCGCGCTGTCCAAGCAGTCGCTCGGCATGATCGGTATTTTCGTGCCGTCGTTCCATGGTCCGTACTACGGCACGATCCTGAAGCAGACGGATACCGAGCTGCGCAAGGTCCACAGGCATGTGGTCGTGGCAACAGGCTATGGCGATGATTCCCCGCGCGACCAGGCAGTCGATGCCGTGCAGTTCCTGATCGGCCGCGATTGCGACGGCGTGGTGGTGACGAGTCACGATCTGCATGACGATGACCTCGTCAAGCTGCATCGCATGCATCCGAAGATGGTGTTTCTCAATCGCAACTTTGCGCAGATGCCGGAAGCGTCATTTTGTCCGGATCATCATCGCGGCGGGACGCTGGCGGCGAAGACGCTGGTCGAAGCCAGGCACAAGGAAATTGCGGTCATTTCAGGCCCGTTCATGGCCTTCGATAACCAGGCACGTCTAGCCGGATTTTTTGAAGAGCTGGCGCGCAGCGGCATTGAGCGCGGCGACGTGCAGATGATCGAGTCCGACTTCTCGCCTGAAGGCGGATACGAATCGGCGCGGTTGCTGATCGCGTCAACGAAGCGTTTCACGGGTTTGTTCTGCGCCAACGACACCATGGCGATCGGCGCATTGTCGTGCCTTCAGCAAGCGGGCATTTCGGTGCCACGCGATGTGTCCGTAGTGGGTTACGACGATGACTACTCGGCCGCGTTTTCTGCGCCGGGTTTGACATCAGTACATATTCCAACGGCCGACCTCACGCAAAACGCAGTCCGGTGGCTGCTGAATGAATGCTACGGCACCGAGTACCCGATCTATCGCGAGTTTCCCGTGACGGTCACGCATCGTGCGTCGGTCGCGCCGCCGCTCAAACGCTAAGCGCGTCAGCTATTTTCTTTCGCGCGGCGCAAACGCTCGCGGCTGTTGATCAGGTGAAGGCGCATCGCGGTACGCGCCGAATCGGCATCGCCACGTTCTATTGCATCGCAGATCTGCTCGTGCTCGCGGTTCACGCGCGTCAGGTATTCGGCGTACTGCACGGGCGGAATTTGCGTTCGTGTGATCCGCGTGCGCGGGATCATGTGCATGCCGAGGTGCTTCAGGATTTCCACGAAATAGCGATTGCCCGTAGCGTTCGCAATCGCGAGATGAAACCGGATATCGGGCGAAATGGTCTCGGTCGCTTTGCCCACGTTGTGCTCGAACTCGACCAACGCTCGCCGCATCTCGGCGATCTGGCTTTTATCGCGGCGCGCAGCAGCGAGTCCCGCGCTTTCGGTCTCAAGGCTGATCCGGAGTTCAAGAACGGCGAGGGCGTCGATGGAACCCGCCAAGTCCTCGGGATCGAGCCGGAAGAGGGAGCGCGACTGCGCTTCGCATACGAAGGTGCCAATGCCATGCCGGGTTTCTACTAACCCCGCAGCCTGCAACTTGGATAAAGCCTCACGCACGACCGTTCGGCTCACGTTGAAACGCTGGACCATTTCCGCTTCGGTCGAAAGCCTGTCGCCCACGCGCAACTCGGCGGATTCGATCTGCGAACGGATTGCATCGACGAGTTCAGTTGTCAGACTTCGTCGCGCGGCTGGCCGCCCCGATGGTTCGAACAGCGCATTGGGCGATCTGAGCACGGCCACCTCGATTGGGATAATGTTCTCGAATCGTTGACAAATACGGATGCGAGTGATTATATGCACGCTAGAGTCATATGACAACGTACAATGAAATATGATTGAGGCGGCTGATTCAATCGCAACAGGAGTTCTTCAAGCTCCGCTCAGCCGCGCTAATGGAGACAGGCTCACATGGCCAACCAAGACAACATCCGTCCTTTTGATCGTCTGCTGCTGACCGGGGCTGCCGGCGGTGTCGGCAAAGTCATTCGCCCGCGTGTGGCGACATTTGCAAAAACCATCAGGGTTTCGGATCTCGCGGCCGCGCTGCCGTCCGAAGCCGCGTCCAACGAAGAGGTCATCGCGTGCGATCTGGCGGACAAGCAAGCCGTCGATGCACTCGTCGAGGGCTGCGACGCCGTGATTCACCTCGGTGGGGTCTCAGTGGAAAGACCCTTCGAGGAAGTACTCGAAGCCAATATCAAGGGCGTCTACAACCTTTACGAAGCGGCGCGCAAGCACGGCGTGAAGCGCATCATTTTCGCCAGCTCGAATCATGTCACGGGGTTTTACCGGCAGGACGAGAAGATCGATGCGCACGCGCTGCGCCGCCCCGATGGTTACTACGGTTTGTCGAAGTCATTCGGCGAGGACGTGGCGCAGTTCTACTTCGACCGCTATGGCATCGAGACGGTGAGCATTCGAATTGGATCGGCGTTTCCGGAACCGAAGGACCGCCGCATGATGGCGAGCTGGCTCAGCTACGACGACTTGCTCGACCTGCTGCAACAGAGCCTGTTTACCCCGGACGTGGGTCACACCGTCGTATATGGGATGTCCGACAACAGGGTCACATGGTGGGATAACCGCTATGCCGAGAAACTAGGGTTCGTGCCGCAGGACTCGTCGGAACCCTTCCGCGCCAAGGTCGAAGCGCAGCCAGCTCCCGCACCCGGGAGCGCCGTGGCAATGCTGCAGGGCGGGGCGTTCACCACTACCGGACCGTTTGAATAAAACGGCGGGCCCGGGTGTTGTTGCAGTACGAAGATTCTAAGATACGCCGGGCGCAACAAAGCGAAGAGTGCAAGCGGGCGCGAGCAGCGTGCCGAAGCCCGCGTCCGTACTAACCAAAGACATTGCTGCGATGAATTTCCATCTCGATTTCAGTCCGTTGCTTCCCTACTGGCCGGTGTTCCTCAAAGGCGCCTGGCTCACTCTGAAGATGACAACGGTAGCGGTATTTTTCGGCGTGATTGTCGGCACGCTCGTCGCGTTCGCCAAGCGCGGCAAGAACCGGCTTTTATCGCACGTGTGCTCGATCTACATTGAGGCCGTGCGCAACACGCCCTTTCTCGTACAAGTCTTCCTGCTGTATTTCGGGCTCGCGAGTTTCGGCGTGCGCATGCCGACGTTCACTGCAGCCGCGCTCGCGATGATCATCAACATCGGCGCTTATGCGGCCGAGATCATTCGCGCAGGGCTTGAATCGGTGCCGCGCGGCCAGCTCGAAGCGGCGGAATGCCTCGGGTTGTCGCGCTGGCGGATCGGCTGGCATGTGATGCTGCAGCCGTCCATCGAAAAGGTTTATCCGGCGCTTACCAGCCAGTTTCTGCTGATGATGCAAGCGTCCGCTATCGCGTCGCAAATTTCGGCTGAAGAACTGACAGCGACCGCGAACACCGTCCAGTCCGATACCTTCCGTTCGCTCGAGACGTACATTGTGGTGGCACTGCTTTATCTGGCGTTGTCGCTCTTGATCAAGCTTGCGGCGTGGGCCGTGGGCGAGGTCGCGTTCAAGCGCAAGCGGGTCATGCGCAAGGCCGCCGAGCGAGCAGGGAAGCCGGCGCCCGATCAAGGCCGCATCGATACCGTGATTCCCGGAGGTGCAGCATGAGCGGCGGCTTCACTTCGGCACATTTGTTCTATTTGGTACATTCGATCTGGTGGACCCTCGCGTTGTCCGCGCTTGCGTTCGTGCTAGGCAGCATCGGCGGCTTTGGCGTGATGCTCGCGCGCATCTCGAAGCGCCGCTGGCTGAGCCGTCTGGCGATGGTGTATATCGAGGCGATTCAGGGCATTCCGCTGCTGATCCTGCTGTTCATCGTCTACTTCGGGTTTTCGGTGTACGGCTTTGAAGTGCCTGCGCTGGTCGCGGCCGGCTTTGCGCTGATGGTTTACACGAGCGCGTATCTCGGGGACATCTGGCGCGGGTGTATCGACGCCATGCCAAAACCGCAATGGGAAGCCGCCGAGTGCCTGTCGCTCACGCGCTGGCAGACCCTGCGCCTCGTGATCATTCCGCAGGCGCTGCGTCTTGCATTGCCGCCTACGGTCGGTTTCCTGGTGCAGGTCATCAAGATGACATCGCTTGCATCGGTGATCGGTTTCGTCGAACTGACGCGTGCCGGCCAGATCATCAATAACTCGATCTTTCAGCCGTTCCTCGTATTCGGGCTGGTCGGGGTCTTCTATTTCGCGCTGTGTTATCCACTCTCGCGCTGGAGTCAATCGATGGAGAAAAAGCTCAATGTCGGCAATCGTTAAGCTCGGGGACGTCTATAAGAGCTTCGGCTCGAACCAGGTGCTCAAGGGCGTTTCAATGGAAGTGGAAAAGGGCGAGATGATCGCCGTGATCGGCGCGAGCGGGTCGGGAAAGAGCACGGCGCTCAGGTGTATCGACAGGCTGGAAACGATCGATCGAGGCGCCATTGAAGTGTGCGGGATTCGTGTCGATGACCCCAAGGTCGACCTGCATCAGTTGCGCCGTGAAGTGGGTATCGTGTTCCAGAGCTACAACCTCTTCGCGCATCTGACTGTTGAAGAAAACATCATGCTGGCGCTGCGCCACGTGAAGAAGATGAGCCGCGACGAAGCGCGCCGCGTTGCAATGGCCGTGCTCGAACAAGTGGGCCTGGGTCAGAAAGCCGATGCGTATCCGGAACAGCTTTCGGGTGGTCAGCAGCAGCGTGTTGCAATCGCGCGCTCGCTTGCAATGTCGCCGAAGGTCATGCTGTTCGACGAAGTGACGTCCGCGCTCGATCCGCAACTGACCGGCGAGGTGCTGCGCGTGATGGAGGATCTCGCGAAGGGCGGCATGACCATGCTGCTCGTCACGCACGAGATGGCGTTCGCGAAGCGCGTGGCTGATCGCATCATCTATATGCATCAGGGCAAGGTCTGGGAAGTGGGCGGCGGCGAAATGCTCGATGCACCCAAGACGCCCGAGTTGCGTACGTTCCTGAACAACGGCCTTTAGCCTCAAGCATTAAACACCTTTTGAACCGACCATAAAAATGGAGACTGCTTTGAAAACAACCAAGTTCATGTTGCGTGGCTGCGTGGCCGCCTTGTTGCTCGCAGGCGTAGCGCACAGCGCCATGGCGGACCAGCTCGACGACATCAAGAAGGCCGGCAAGATTCGCGTCGCCATCGCGATGGGCACGCCGCTGTTCAGTTTCGCCGATGCCAACCTGCAGCCCGCCGGCTCCGACGTGGACACCGCTGCCGCGCTTGCGAAAGACCTGGGCGTGAAGCTCGAACTCGTGCAGATCACGAACGCTGCACGCGTGCCGACCTTGCAAGCGAAGCGCGCGGACCTGGTGATTGCCGACTTGTCGATCACGCCTGAGCGCGCAAAGGTCGTGGACTTCTCGATTCCCTACGCGGTCATCACGATCATCGTGGGTGGCACCAAGAGCCAGAACGTGAAGAACTACGCTGATCTGGACGGCAAGACCATCGGCCTGACGCGTGCAACGGTCAACGATACGCTCACCACGCAACAAGCGAAGGGCGCACAGATCCAGCGTTATGAAGACGATGCAACGCTGATCACGTCGGTCGTGACGGGACAGGTCGACATCTTCTCCAGCACGCCTTCGAACTTGAGCGAGATGGTCAAGCGCGCGCCGAGCCGCAACCTCGAACTGAAGTTTGCGCAAAAGGATTTCGACCTGGGTATTGCGATGAACAAGGACGAGCCGAAGCTGAAAGACTGGGTCAACAACTGGGTCAGCACGAACCAGAAGAACGGCAACCTCAATACGATCTACAAGAAGTATCACGGCCGCGATTTGCCGGCGAGCGTGACGAAGGGTTAAGTGGGAAAGAAGCAAAAAGGGCGTCGCGTTTTACCTCGCGATGCCCTTTTTCATGCGCTGAAGATTCAGTTGGCGGTGCCCTGGCCGATCTCGTGATCGGCGAGATACTCGAGCGCGCGAACCATGCCCGAGTGATCCCAGGCCTTCCCGCCATGCGCCGCGCATGCGTTGAAAAGCGCCTGGCAGGTCGCCGTATTCGGCAGCGATACACCCAGCGATTGCGCCGTCGACAATGCCAGGTTCAAGTCCTTCTGATGCAGTTCAATGCGAAAGCCCGGATTGAACGTGCGCTTGGTCATGCGCTCGCCGTGCACTTCCAGAATGCGTGACGATGCAAATCCCCCCATCAACGCCTTGCGCACTTTTTCTGCATCAACCCCCGCCTTCGATGCCAGCAGCAGGGCTTCACCCACCGCTTCGATAGTCGCCGCCACGATCACCTGGTTTGCGAGCTTGCAGACCTGACCTGCACCCACCTCGCCGATCAACGAGATGTTCTTGCCCATCATGTCGAAGAGCGGCTTGACGGTATCGAACGTGGCTTGCGACCCACCCACCATGATCGTCAGCGACGCCGCCTTCGCGCCCACCTCGCCCCCCGACACCGGCGCGTCCAGATACTCGGCGCCGCGCTCGCGAACCTTGGCCGCGAATTCGCGTGTAGCGATGGGCGAGATCGAACTCATGTCGACCACGATCTGGCCCGGGCGCAAGGCCGCGGCCACGCCGTTCTCGCCGAACAGGACGCGCTCGACATCGGGGGTATCCGGCACCATCACGAAGATCACATCGGCTTGCGCGGCGACCGTTGCGGGGTTGTCGCAGGCGACAGCACCAGCTTGCGTCAGCTCGGCCGGCACGCCGCTGCGCGTGAACGCCGCAAGCGCGACGCCGTTCTTGACGAGATTTTCAGCCATGGGCTTACCCATGATCCCGAGTCCGATAAAACCAGCTTTTTGCATGTCATCCTCCAAAAAAATGCGGGTTCGCAGATGTCACTGTCACTTTACTTCTGCATGAAATGTTTCTGCACGGCTTGTGCCGCGTTGCGCAGCAAGCCCATGTCCGCGCACACGGCGATCACCTGGCAGCCCATCGCGAGATAACGTTCGGCTTCGGCCTGCACGGGTGCAAGCGTTCCGCTCGCCTTGCCGGCCGCACGGGCGCGATCGAAGACATGCGCAATGGCTTTCTGCACGTCCGGATGATTCGCGTCGCCAAGATGTCCGTACGATGCCGCCAGATCCGATGGCCCGAGAAACACGGCGTCCACACCTTCGACTGCAAGGATTTCATCGATCGATTCGACCGCCTTGCGGCTCTCGATCCTGTTTAATTTAAATCGTCGTGTCGTTACAAAATAATTTTGGCAAACCAGAAAACGTTTGCTAGCATCCGTTCAAATGTAGAACACTGTGGAAGACAATACCTGCCGCGAAAGGTAGGAATTATTGGA
>NZ_JBSIPA010000198.1:0-11282 GCF_053574605.1 Caballeronia sp. M23-90
CAGGCGCTCATGGATAACAGTACGAGTCCGACGAACAATCGCCGCCTTCCAGCCTCACCTGATGCGGCCGGTGCGTCGAGGGCCACTCCACCAGAAAACGCGGATCGAATTCAATCCCGCCATCGGGCGCGGCATCGAGCTTCACCATCCAGCCCTTCAGACCTTCGGGATAAAACTGGTCATCGATCACGCCGTACAGCGAGTTGGTGAAATACACGCGGCGTCCATCGCGGCTGACTTCAACCATTTGCGGACCACCGTTCAGCTTGCGCCCATCCGCTTTCGGATGCGATTCGCGCGACACGATCCCGCCAATGCGTACTGTTCCCGTGAGCTTGGGCGCGAACGGATCGGAGACATCGTACTGACGCAGATCGCCCGTACCCCAACATGCGACGTAGAGAAAACGATCGTCCATCGACAAGTCGATATCCGTCACGAGCGGCGGCACCGCACCAAAGCCCTTGAGCATGGGCGGCAGCAGATCGGGATCGGCCGGCTCGGCCGGAATCTCGATGATCTTTTTGACCGCCCACTTGTCGCCATCGCGATACCACGTCCAGATCGATGACGACAGATCCTTCAGGCTGATCACCGAATTCACGAAGCCATAAGCCTTGGTCGGATCGTGTGCCGGACGCAGTTCGAACACGAGCTGGTTCTCTTCGCCGAAATCGATTTCCTGCTTGTGCTTGCGTGTATGCAGGTCCCAGAAGTGCAGCTTGTGGCCGTACTTTCCACCGAGCAGGATTTCTGGAACCAGGCCGTTCTCGAACGTGGCGGGCAGACCCCATTCGCTCGTGACCATGGTGTCGTGTCCCAGATGCCACCATGCGTCGTATGCGAGTTGTTGTGGGCCGCGGTCGATTTCCCATTGACCGCGTATGTCGAAGGTTTCGTGATCCATCAGGAAGATGCCGCCAGGCGCTTCGCCTTGCGCGTTGCCCAACGCCGCCACGTAGATGCCTTCAGGTCCGCAATGGATGGTGTGCGGCCTCGTATAACCGGCTTTCTCAGCGACTTCCGCGGGCTCGAGCACGCGCACGATCTTCGGATTGCGCGGGTCCGCCTTGGTATCGAGAATATGAATTCTTGATGACCGCAGACCCGGCACGACAAGATAGCGGCGTTCTGCATGCGGATGCGGCGCATTGGGACACAGGCACGAACTGCACGCGTTCCAGCCGAAATGATGCAACTCGTCGCCCGTGTTCGGCATGCTGACGTTGTTGAGCAATTGCGAATACGTCGGGGATGCGGGGTCCAGATCGATGATCGCGATGGCATCCGGCACCTGCCGTGTCGGGTCGAAGCTGGCGACGTAAGCAAAGGTCTCGGGCGGCGCCTTCATCGCCATGCGTGGGGAAGGATAGAAGCTCGGATCCGGTGTCCAGTTTGCCATGGTATGTCTCCAGGGAATCGCCACGCCGTTCGTTTTACCCGCAACTCGGGGATCAAATATACCCCGTTTGAGGGCACGGATTGGCGGATTAAAACGGCTTAAAAAGCCGCTTCAAAGATATCCCTCAGCCATTGCGCAAAAACCCTCACCCTCGACGACAACTGCCGGTTTTGCGGATAAAGCACGCTTACCGGCATGGGCGGCGGCGCAAACGCATCGAGCACGATCTTGAGCTTTCCTTCCGACAGTTCCTCCTTGACCCGATACCGCGGCACCTGGACCATCCCGAGTCCAGCCACTGCGGCGCCCGTATACAAATCCGCCCCGGTCACCGATAAAACCGCCGGCAACTGCATTTCGACCACGCGGTCATCGACGGTAAATTCCAGCGGGAACACGCGTCCCGATCCGCTCGATACATAATTCACCGCCCGATGTACGCTTAGACTTTCGAGCGTCAGCGGCTCGCCGAATTGCGCCAGATACGCGGGACTAGCGACCGTCACTTGTTCCATCAGCGCGACGCGGCGTCCGACCATCGATGAATCCTGCAGCGTCCCTGCCCGCAGCACGCAATCGATCCCCTCGCGCACCAGATCGACCAGCCGGTCGTCCTCGCCGATCTGCAATTCGATATCCGGGTACATCGCGATAAACCCCGGCAGCGCGGGCACCACAAAATTCTTCGCGAGGGTTCCCTGCACGTTCACACGCAGCAGACCCTTCGGCGCGACGTTGCGAAACGAGCCCTCGGCTTCCTCCATATCGGCGATCAGGCGTACGCAGCGCCGGTAGAACGCCTCGCCGTCGTGCGTGAGGCGCACCGTACGCGTGGTGCGCTCCAGCAGGCGCGTGCCGAGCCGTTCTTCCATGCGCTTGAGGAGGTTCGTCACCGTGGCGCGCGGTATCTGCAGGTCATCGGCGGCCTGGGTAAAGCTGCTGCGCTCCGCGATGCGAATGAACACCTGCATTTCCTGGAACCGGTCCATGGCTCACACACTCTATTGTTAAAGTAAATGGAACGATATTACCAAATATGAGGTGATTATCAATCTGCATCGATGATCGATACTTCAATCACGCACTGCCCATTTGCAACTCAACGAAAGGAGCGAATCATGAATGCAATCAAGAACAGCCAGGTAGCCATTGTCACGGGCGCATCGCGGGGTATCGGTGCTGAAGTGGCGCGGCGTCTCGCCGATGACGGGTTTGCCGTCGCCATCAACTACGCATCGAGCTCGAAAGAAGCCGATGCGCTTGCAGCGGAACTGACGGCGAAGGGTACGAAGGCCATCGCGATCAAGGCGGATGTATCGAAGGCAGATGATGTCCGCGCCATGTTCGATGCCGCCGAACAGCAGCTCGGCAAGATCGATGTGCTGGTGAACAACGCCGGTGTACTGAAGACCTTGCCGCTTGCCGAAACCTCCGATGCGCTCTACGACCAGACCTTCGGCATCAATGTGCGCGGCACGTTCAACACCCTGCGGGAAGCGGCGAAGCGGATGAACGACGGTGGCCGGATCGTGAATTTCTCGAGCACCACGCTTGCGCTGAACATGCCCGGCTACGCCATTTACAACGCGACGAAAGCCGCTGTCGAAGCCTTTACGCATGTGTTCGCGAAGGAATTGCGCGGCCGCGATATCCGCGTGAACGCGGTCGCGCCGGGTCCGATTGCGACCTCGCTTTTCCTCGATGGAAAAACCGAAGAGCAGATCCAGACCTTCGCCAAGATGCCGCCGCTGCAACGCCTGGGGCAACCGGAAGATATTGCATCGATTGTCTCGTTCCTTGCGGGCAAGGATTCGGGCTGGGTCAACGGACAGGTGCTGCGCGGCAATGGTGGTCTTGCCTGAGCGTTTGAATTTCCCATTGAAGCGTGCGTCGCCGTATGCGATCTCCGCGAAGCGAATGTGAGGACTCGAAGACGTGACTAAAACCGGGCGTTTTACCCGTGGCGCATGGCTTGGCCTTCTTTTGCTGACCGCCGCTGCATGCGGTCAGCAGGGCCACGCGAATGAGGGAGGTAACACGGCCATGAAGGCATCAACGACATATTTGTATCTGCTCAGGAAGACGCCGTTTTTCACGGCGCTGACCCATGAGCAGTTGCGCTGGACCATCGACCATTCGAAGGAATGGGAAGCGTATGCAGGGACGGTCGTGGCGGAGTGTGGGCCGGCGGTAAGCGATGATGCGTACTGGATCCTGCTCGATGGCCGATGGCAAGTCGAACGCGATGGCCACACATACCCGGCAGGACATGCCGATCCGGGGAAGTGGTTCGATTCATCGGAGACGCACGGAAGCTGCAAGCTGGTGACGACGGAACACAGCTACGTGATGAAGATCACCCGCGCTGATATGAACGATATGCTGATGCGCGGGTTCGGGTTTGGCGTGCATCTGGAGCAAGGGCGCGAGTATTACAGGACGATGTTCGCGCAGTGATCGCTCGAATCGCCATCGTTAAGGGATGCAAAGTAAAATCTCTGGGAAGCGCTAGACCGGCAGATCGTCGGTCGTGGCCGCACTCGACCGCCTGGCGCCTGTCAACGGCGGGATATCCACTACCACGACGACCTTGTTGTAACTCTGCCTGCCCGTGAATGGATGAACCACCCGTGTCGATGCGCGAAAAACACCCGGGATTCTTTCTTCGCGACGACCACCGATCGCCACGGACTGATAGATCGTCCACTGCATGGCCGCGGTCTTCATGCAAATAAAATAGATGCCCGATGCGGGTCCGCGAATCGCAGCTTCCCAGTAGTCGTTGACGTTTTGAGCCGGGAGGCCGCGCATGCGATCATCGGCATTGATGCTTTGCAGATGCTGAAAACCTTTGGCCGCGTAGGCCGCATCGTCGGCATACAGTCCGTTGTTGTCGTGACAGAACTTGATGAGCCCTCTAGCCGGATTGACGTAGATTCGCAGGGAACATCCATTCATACCGGCCGTGAGAGCCGTGGTATTCAACGGCACGTCATAGCTGACGTCACATTCGCCGACACCCGTCTCAACGTAGGGATACCAGTACGTCGTGCCGTCGCCACCGGGTGTCGTCGTCAGAGCGGAGACCGCGGTGCCAGACTCGTATTCAAGCGCCACGTCGAGGTTGGTGGCACCGTTCGTCCCAACAGCATCAAGATGGCGACCGCCTGCCACGATACAAGGGCCTCCGAGGTTCGATGCACCCAATTGCCGGAAGATCAGTGATCGTTGCGCAAGAAGGCTGAGCGGCGCGGCGCCGAACGTCAGCCAGTGATGTGAATTAAGTTCTTCTTCGCTCGGCATGGCGATTTCTTTCCTATGGTTTTTGGTTGTGAAAATCGGCGTAACGCGTCGACGGCGGCGGGATGCGCTGCGCATGTCAGCAGCGAATCGTCGATCCGTTTTCAATATCGGCGAGTTATTGCCGGTACTGCCGGTACTCATAGAACGCTGAGATCGCACGTTTATTCCATCGGCACGAAAAATCAAAGATCGTGGCAATCGCTGTGAAGTCGAGCTCCGCAGCATTGCGACCTGCATCCTTAAAGCTCAACGAAGATCGTTACAGCCCGAGAGCCCCTGGTTATCGGCGATGAAAGAAAGGTCGATCCGCCTTCGGGCTTGGGAAGCGCGTTGGCGTAGGCGACTTGCTTGGTACGAACGGGCGGAGTCACCTACTCTAACTTGACGTCTAAATCAACCGGAGCAATCACTCTACGAACTTTAGGAAATTACTGAGCCGTTATTCTGGAGTCCACACCTTAATATTGCGCCCCATTTGAAAGTGTTTCCATTCGTACCCAACGGGCTCAGGGACGTTGCCTTGTGCCGGGAATAATTCCGACCATTGAATCCATGATTCCAGTTCGCGCGACACGCCGCACGTTGTTTGCCCTCGCTGCAGGACTGGCTTTTCTGAGTGCAACGGGATATAGCGCGGCTCAAGTCGCGCAGATCAATGCACCAGGTATCGACGCCCAACGCCGTCAGGACGAACAGCGTCAGCAAACCGAGGAACGGGCGAGCGAACGGCCGAGCGTGCAGACTGAGGCGCCTGTTCTACCGGTAATTGATCTCGCTTCGTTGCCACAAGAAACGCCGTGCTTTGCGGTGCGCGAACTCCACCTGCTGCACAACCCGTTTGGTTGGCTCGATGCACTGTTGCAGCCAGTAATCGGTGCCTGCATCGGCAAGCAAGCGGTTCGCATCATTGGCGAAGCGGCAAGCAATGCGCTGATCGCGCGCGGCTTTATTACCTCGCGGGTGTTGATCCCTGAGCAGAACCTGGCGTCGGGTGTGCTGAACATGGAAGTGATTGCCGGGCGCGTGAGCGCGGTACGCGTTGCCACAGCGGAAGATTATGAACAGTCGCCGGCGGCGCCTTCCACCAAAGGGGCCGCCGAACAGCCTGGTGCCGCCGCTTCCAAAGTTGGCCGCGAGATTGGCTGGTCGCGCATGGTGCTTCCCACCTATCCAGGTGCAATCTACAACCAGCGCGATGTCGATCAGGCGCTCGAATCGATTCGCCGCTTGAGCGCTCAGGCCGTCACCGCCTTCGATATCCAGCCAGGCGACACCTTGGGGGAATCGGTACTACTCATCAAACCCGCCGCCGATCCGCTTATGAGCAAGCGCTGGCACGCGACCATAGGCGCCGACAACTACGGCATCGATTCGACCGGACGCTTTAATCTGAACGGCACGTTCACATTCGACTCGCCGCTGCACTTATACGATCAACTCACGCTCTCGGGCAGCACCAACGCCGACTTTACTGATCACCAGAAAGCCTCGCGCTCGGGGTCCGTCAACTGGAACGTCCCTATGGGCTACGCGTCGTTCTTCGTGAACGCGAGCACGTCGCGTTATCTGCAAACCGTGGCCGGATACATGGAGCCGCAGCAATATCGCGGTGACAGCGCCGAGGTCAATGCCGGGATGGGATACGTGCCATATCGCAGCGCATCGGCGCGCACCAGTGCCCAGGTCAAGCTCTATCACCGCTTTAATCACGCGTATCTCGATGCCCAGCCAATCGATTACCAGGCGCGCGATCTGATTGGCTTGGAGACGACGCTTGCGCATCAGCAATATTTTGGACCCGCGGTGGTGAGTGGTGGCATCGCCTGGCGGCAAACGCTCCTGGGCATGACCAAGCTGCCTGGCACGGTAATCGGCGAACCCGACTGGAACGGCAAGACAAAGATTCTGAGCGGCAATGTGCAGGCCACGATTCCGTTCACTGTTGCGAACCAGACGCTGCGGTACAGCGGCCAATTCAACTGGCAGCACGCTTATACGCCCCTGATTCCGAACGATGACCTGACCATCGGCTCCCCGTACACGGTGCGCGGCTTCGACGGTCAGACGACGCTTGCCGCCGAAAGCGGTTGGGTCTGGCGCAACGAACTCGGGCTGAGTTTCGCGGGACAGATGCCGTTCGTCGCATTCGATGCGGGACGGGTGAGCGGCCCCAATGTGCAGTATCTGCTGGGGCAAACCTTGATGGGCGCCGCGCTGGGCTTGCGTGGCCATGTTCCCGCGAGCATTTATGCCGCGATCGATTTCGAGGTCACGCTCGGCTGGCCAGTGGTCAAGCCTCGAGGTTTTCCGCGCGGCCCGGCGCTGATGTTCCAGGCGAGCACGCTGTTCTAGCACGCATAAAAACGATAGCAACAACAAGAGAGAGAAGCATGAATCAGGGTCGTTTCCGGTTAGTGTTCAGTGGTCTGCACGGCATGATGATGGCGGTTGCCGAGTTCGTGAGCGCACAGGGCAAAGCCGAAGCGGCGGGTGATCGGAGTGCTCCGGCCAGTGCGCATGAATCGTCTGACACGCCGTGGTTCGCCACTCGCACGTGCGCCTTCGCCGCGCTCTGCCTGTTCGGTCTGCAACCGCTTCTCATCGATGTAGCGCACGCGCAGGCCACGCTGCCCGTCACACCCGATCGCAACGCAAGCGGTGCGCATCCGGTGGTGAGCGTGGCTGGAAACGGCGTTCCCGTGGTCAACATCGTGGCCCCGAATGCGGCCGGCACGAGCCATAACAAGTACACGGATTACAACGTCGGACAAAAGGGTCTGGTTTTAAACAACAGCGGCCAGAACAGCCAGACGCAAACCGCAGGCTGGGTGCAGGGCAATCCGTTCATGGGCAACCAGAGCGCGCGGACCATCCTGAACGAAGTCACCAGCGGCAATCGCTCGCAACTGCTTGGCATGACCGAAGTCGCAGGCCGCGCGGCCAATGTCGTCATCGCCAATCCGGCGGGGATTTATTGCAATGGCTGCGGTTTTATTGCCGCGCCGCGCGTGACGCTCACCACGGGCGTGCCTGTGCTGGACGCCTATGGCGCGTTGAGTCGCCTCGATGTCATGCAAGGCGCAATCACGATTGACGGTCAGGGGCTCGACACGCGTGGTGCCAGTCAAACTGATCTGATAGCGCGTGCAATGGAGATCAACGGCCAGATCTGGGCGCAGCAACTGAACGCAACGGCAGGCGCGAATCAGGTGAACTACATCGATGGCGGTGTCACACCGATTCCTGGAACCGGTGCACGGCCGGTGGTCGCTATCGATGTGTCGGCGCTCGGCAGCATGTACGGCAACAACGCGGTGCGGCTGGTGGGCACCGAACTGGGCGTGGGTGTGAACCTCGGCGGCACGCTTAATTCGCTCACCGGCGATATCCAGGTGGCGAGCAACGGTGACGTCACGATTACGCCCAAGGGTGCGTTGCTCGCTGCGAACAATGCGCAGGTCAGTGCCACGTCGATTACTAACGCGGGGACGGTAGCAAGCGATGGCAATGTCGCGCTCATCGCGACCCAGGCGCTCACGAATGTGGGCACCGTCACGGCCAGAACGAATCTTGGCGGCACGGGCCAAAGCGTGGCGAATAGCGGCACGTTGGCGGGCGGTATCGCGACCGATGGCACCGTGAACGCGGCAGGCAGCGTGAGCGTCATTGCGTCGGGTGTGTTGCACAACAGCGGCACGATTCAGGGTGGGCAGAACGCACTGGTGCAAGCCGCGAACGGTGATCTGTCGAACGGCTCGATTCACGCAGCCAAGGTCGCCACGCTCGCCGTTGCAGGCGACGTGCTGCACACCAACGCAACGCTGGACGCGCCCTCGCTCGATGTGCGTGTTGGCGGGACGCTTACCAATCAGCACGGCTCGATTGCGAGTCAGGCACCGTTGAACCTGACGGTGGGCGCACTCGATAACCGTAGCGGCGTGGTGTCCTCGCAAGGCTCGCTCAATATCGATACCGCGAACGTGCAGAACGCCGGCGGCCAGCTTGTCGCGCAGCAGGACATTGCGGTGCGTGCGTCGAATATCGGCAATCAGGGCGGCACGATTGGATCGGTGACGGGCGCGGCGGCGGTATCGGCGAATGCGCTCGATAATTCCAGCGGCACGATCAGTGCCGCGCAGGCCAGCAGCGTCACCGCAAGCAACCTGACGAATGCGCAGGGGCACATCAGCGGCGATTCGGTAAACGTAGCAGCGGATTCGCTGGACACGCAAGGCGGCAAGATCGTCGCGGTTCACGACGCACGTGTTTCGGCCACCGGGAACCTGGGTAATTCAGCAGGAACGATCGGCTCACAACAGAGCAATGCAAGCATCACTGCCGGCGGCGTCCTCGCGAACGTCGGCGGCACGATTGCCAGCGCTGGCAACATCACGACGCAAGCGCAATCGCTCGATAATTCCAGCGGCATCATCAGCGCCGGTCAGACATTGAACGTCACGGCCAGCAACCTGACCAACGCATCGGGCCAAATGAGCGGCGACCAGGTCAATGTCGCGGCCAGGACGCTCGATACACACGCCGGCCAGATCATCGCGATCCATGACGTGACGGTATCGGCGAGCGGCGACCTGAACAATTCAGCGGGCACCATCGGTTCACAGCAAGGCGAGACGAGCGTTGCTGCGGGTGGCGCGTTATCGAATGCGAGCGGCACGATCACGAGCCGTGGCGGCACGAATGTCTCAGCGAACGCGCTGGATAACTCGAACGGCATTGTCAATGCCGCGAGGCAAACGGCGATTCGCGCGGTGAACGTGACCAATGCGAATGGCCAGATCGGCGGCGATACGGTGAGCGTTGCAGCTTCCTCAGTTGATACGCGTGGCGGCAAGATCGTCGCGGTCCATGACGCGACCATGACGGCGAGCGGTGACTTGAATAACGCAGCGGGCACCATCGGCTCGCAGCAAGGCAATGCCACGATTTCCGCGGGCGGCGCGTTGTCGAATACGAACGGCGGGCTGATCACCAGCGCGGATAATACAACGCTCGCCGCACGCTCGATCGACAACACCGCCGGCGCTATCAGTGCCGCGCATGCACTGACGCTTGACGGGCCGCTTACTTCGAATGCCGGTGGCGAGCTCAGCGGTGACACCGTAGACCTGCATGTTGATGGCATCTTGAACAATCGCGCGGGCCGCATCGTGGGCACGCGGGTTACGGATATCGACGGTGCAATCAGTGTCGATAACACCGGCGGCACGCTGGGCACCGCGCTTGGCGACTTCTCGCTGACGGTGAACGGGGCGATCGCAAACACAGGCGGCACGATTGCCAGCGGAGGAAACACCACCGTCAGTGCGCAATCATTCGACAATACCAACGGCACGTTCGCGGCCGCGAACCGGGCCACGCTCAGCGCCAACTCGGCGACCAACACGCGCGGCCAGATCAGCGGCAACGCGGTACAGGTTGATGTCGCCGACGCGCTGAATAATGTTTCTGGCCAGATCGCCTCTGCCAGCACGGTACGACTCAAAGCCGCAAATATCGATAACACGTCCGGCCAGATCACGATGTGAACGTGAACACGTCGGGCGATATTGCCAATAGCGGCTCGATCACGGCAGGCAATGCACTGACCGTCGCGGGGCAGAACGTCACGAACACTGCTGCTGGCGTCATCGCGGGCCAAGCGAGCACGCACGTGATCGCCGCGCATAGCGTGAACAACGACGGGTTGATAAACGGCGGCGACACGCGTATCGACGCGCAAGCCGTGACGAACACCGGGCGCATCTACGGCGACTCGATTGCCGTGAGCGCAGGCACGCTCGATAACGACATCAACGGGGAAGGCACCGCAGGCGTCCTTGCCTCACGTGGCGATATCGACTTGGGCGTGGGCACGCTAACGAACCGCGAAGGCGCATACATCCTGGCGAATAACGACTTGCGCATTGCCGGTGCGCTCGATGCGAGCGGACATGCGAACCGGGACACAACCGGCAACGCGCGCCAGGTCACGAACGACTCCGCGACGATTGAAGCAGGCGGGAACCTGACGATCGATGCAGCGCGCGTTGACAACCTGAATTCGCACTTCGCCACGGCCACGACGACGACCACCAGCACCGCGCCGCAGTTCTACTACATGCAGCCCGGCTCGGACGTGCTGCTTGGCGCCGCCAACACATGGTTTTATTTGAACGAAAGCAACCATCTGCACGCCCTGATGCCGGGCACGATCAATCCGAAGGACGCGTGGCACTCGCAAACCGAATACTGGACCATGCTTCTGCCCTCGACCCAGTATCCGCAAGCGCGCTACGGGCCGCCCTTTAACTACGATGGCGACACCACGCCCAACCGTAACGGCGAGGACGTACAACTCGGCAAGGGCCTCCATTCGATTCCCTATGCGATCAGTGCCGGCGGTAAATTCTGGACCACGGCGTACCCGGTGGGTCTCGCCTACTCGCCCGAGACGACCTATCAAACCGGCGCGGGCGACAATGTGCAGACGCTTACCGCGCCGGAAGCGTTCGCCTACACGCCAGACAACCCGATCTGGGCCGTCTTTGGTGTGAGCCCGCCCGCGGCGCTTGTGCCA
>NZ_JBSIPA010000199.1:0-11252 GCF_053574605.1 Caballeronia sp. M23-90
TTGAAGCGCAGGCGATCGCCCATTTATCGTCCCTCAACGAAGCGGCGCTCGCCGTCGAAGAGCAACTCGATCTGCTCGATTTCGCCGGCGCACAGCGGCTGCGCGCGAGGTTGATCGAGGTGGAAATCGCCGCCGCCCTGCATGCACGGGAAGGCGCGCTGCTCGAACAAACCGATGAACGCTTGCGAATCGCGCTAAGGCGTCTTGCGCGTGCGGGCCGGGATGCGGGAAGTTCGACCACGCGCGCAGCGGCATCGAAGAAATCCATTGCCTCGTGGCGCGGGCTTCTTTCATGGCTGCCAGCAAGCCGGGCCACGACGGCGGCGTTGATCGCCATGCTGATCGGACATTCGGTTTCGCCTGACCGCTGGTTCTGGGCGGTCATCACTACCTTCGTCGTTTTCCTCGGCACACGTTCGCGCGGCGACACGATCCGCAAGACTGGGGAGCGCGTAGCCGGCACGCTGGCCGGCGTTGCGGTCAGCGCGATGCTGGTCGAACTGCTTCATGGCATGCCGGTGTTGATCGTCATCGCGATGATCCTGTGTGTCTTCGGCTGGGCGTACTTCATCCTGACCTCCTACGGGCAAGGTGTGTTTTTCATCACTGTGCTGGTGGGGCTGATCTATGGCGAATTGGGATTCGCGATCGGCCCACTGGTCGAAATGCGCGTGGAGGAAGTGTTCGTTGGCTGCGTGGTGGCCGTGGCGGTGGCCGTTCTGATGATGCCGCTGCGGACGTCGCATCACATCGATGCAAAAGTGGAGAGCGTGCTCGCCGCGCTCAATGAGATCACGCGTCTAACTGAAACATCATTTGATGCGCACGCAAGCATCGCGTCCATGCGCACGCTCGACCGTCGCTGGCACGAATTGCAAGCGGCGTTGCGCCCCTTGCGCACGCAGCGTGTGTTTGCATGGAATACGCAGATGGAGCTTGCTATCGGACCACTCTTTGCATGCGTGCAGACCGCGCGGGAACTGACCGGGCTTACAGCGCGCGGCGAAAGTCACGTCGCTGCGATCGATGAAATTCGCGCCCGTCTGGCGGGTGCGATGTCGTTGTTTGCATTGCGTTCGGGGCGTGCCGCTGCGTCTTCAATGAATCACGAGACCCGTTCCAGCGAACTCACAACGGCACGTCAAACCTGACGCGTGTTCAACGCGACATCATGTTCATGCTGACGTTGTGCATGATCCAGATCGACCCGCCGATCAGGATCACCGCCGTCATCACGGTGAATCCGAACGCCATCACGTTCCATGATTGTTCCGACGATGCATTCAGGTGCAGGAAATAAACCAGATGCACGACCACCTGGATCAGCGCGAGCGCGGCGATCAGCAAAATGGCCGTGCTGGTCTCCATGCCGTGCCCCATCACGATGAAAAACGACGCCGCCGTCAGGATCACCGACAGCGCGAAACCAATCAGATAAGAGCGCACGCTGCCGTGCGCCTCGCCACCACTATGCACATTTGAGTTCGACATTCAGGCCACGCTCGCGAGATAGACAAACGTAAAGACGCAGATCCATACTACGTCCAGGAAGTGCCAGAAAAGGCTCAGGCATGTCAGGCGGCGCAGCATGGTTTCGCTGAGCTGCCCCTTGAAGATCACCTGGCCCGCAAGCACGACCATCCAGATCAGACCCAGGGTCACGTGCAAACCGTGCGTGCCGACCAGCGTAAAGAACGACGACAGGAACGCGCTGCGATCCGGCCCGTTGCCCTCGGCTACAAGATGCGAGAACTCGCGAATCTCGAGCACGATAAATGACAGCCCCAGCAAGAACGTCACCGCAAGCCAGAACAACAACGCTCCGCGATTCTGCTTTTGCGCGCCGATCATGCCAAAGCCGAAGGTGATGCTGCTCACCAGAAGGATTGCCGTTTCGATCGCAACACCCTTGATCTCGAAGAGATCCTTCGCGCTCGCGCCGCCAGCGAACTGATGGCTCATCACCGCGAACACCGCAAAGAGGGCTGCGAAAATCACGCAGTCGGTCATCAGATACAGCCAGAAGCCGAATACGCTATGCGACTCGGGATGATGGTGCGCCGAGGGATCCTCGTCGGCGAGATGCACCGTATTTACTTTTTGAAGCATTACTTCACCTCCTGCGCAAGCGCCGCATGGCCGCGGCCTTCTTCAATCCGGCGAACCGTTTCCGCCGGGATGAAGTAACCACCGTCCTCAATGCTCGAATGCACGATCACGCTCAGCACGATCCCGATCAGGCCGACGATCGCAAGCCACCAGATATGCCAGACGCCGGCGAAGCCGAGCATCAGGCTGAACACGCCGATAAACACACCCGCAGCCGTGTTGGAGGGCATATGGATATCGTCGAAATGCACCGGCGTTGCCAGCTCGTCCGATTCCTTGCGATGCATGAATTCATCGAGTCCGTGAACGTGCGGGATGACCGCGAAGTTATACGGCGCCGGCGGCGAACTGGTCGCCCATTCGAGCGTGCGCCCATCCCACGGATCGCCGCTCAGGTCGCGATTCTCCGGCAGGTTGCGGTCGCGAATGCTGACGTAGAGCTGAGCCAGTTGATGCGCAATCCCGATCGCGATCAGCACCGCGCCCACCTCCGCGAGCAGCAGCCACGGATGCCATTGCGGGTTGTCGTAGTGATTCAGGCGGCGTGTCATGCCCATGAATCCAAGCACGTAGAGCGGCAGGAACGCCACGTAGAAACCGACCAGCCAGAACCAGAACGCGCGTTTGCCGAGCTTTTCGTTGAGCTTGAAACCAAAGGCCTTCGGGAACCAGTAATTGAAGCCCGCGAGGTACCCGAACAACACGCCGCCGATGATCACGTTATGAAAGTGCGCGATCAAAAAGAGGCTGTTGTGCAGCACGAAGTCCGCGCCTGGAATGGCCATCATCACGCCCGTCATGCCGCCTATGGTGAACGTGATCATGAAGCCGATGGTCCACAGTACCGCCGGTTTGTATTCGAGCCGGCCCTTGTAGATGGTGAAGAGCCAGTTGAATACCTTCACGCCCGTTGGAATCGCGATGATCATGGTCATGATGCCGAAGAACGAATTCACGTTGGCGCCTGAACCCATCGTGAAGAAGTGGTGCAGCCACACCACGAACGAGAGGAACATGATCGAGCAGGTCGCGTAGACCATCGTCTTGTAGCCGAACAACGCCTTCTTCGCGTGAGTCGCAATCACCTCCGAGAAGATGCCGAAGGCGGGCAGGATCAGGATGTACACCTCCGGATGTCCCCATGCCCAGATCAGGTTGAGGTAAAGCATGGGGTTGCCGCCAGCCGTGTTCGTGAAGAAGTGCATGCCGAGATAGCGGTCGAGGCCGAGCAACGCAAGCGTGACCGTCAGGATGGGGAACGACGCCATGATCAGCACGTTCGTGCAGAGCGCCGTCCATGTGAAGACGGGAATCTTCATCCAGCTCATGCCGGGCGCGCGCATCTTCACGATGGTGACGAAGAAGTTGACGCCGGTCAGCAGCGTGCCGACGCCTGAAAGCTGCAGGCTCCACAAGTAATAATCCACCCCGACGCCCGGGCTGAATTGCAGTTCGGATAACGGCGGATAAGCGAGCCATCCGGTTTGCGCGAACTCGCCGATCACGAGCGACATATTGATGAGCACCACGCTCACCGCGGTCATCCAGAAGCTCAGTGAGTTGATGAACGGGAAAGCGACATCACGCGCGCCGATCTGGAGCGGCACCACGATATTCATCAGGCCGACCATGAAGGTCATGGCCATGAAGAAAATCATGATCACGCCATGCGCCGTGAAGATCTGGTCGTAATGATGAGGCGGCAGATAACCGGGTGAGTGATAAGCGAGCGCGAGTTGCGTGCGCATCATGATGGCGTCGGCGAAACCGCGCAAAAGCATGATGAACGCAATGACGATATACATCACGCCGATTTTCTTGTGATCGACGCTCGTCAGCCATTCATTCCACAGATAACCCCACTTCTTGTAATAGGTCACCGGGACCAGCACGGCCAGCGCCGCGATAACCATCATGACGCCCGCGCCCATGATGATGGGCTGGTCGAACGGAATCGCCGCCCATGTCAGCTTGCCGAATAGGATTCCCACGTCTTACCCCTTCGTGTCGCATCGCGGGTCGGTCGTGCTGCGGACGTTCCCGTTGTTGTACTTTGCGATGATGTTGTTGAACAAAACCGGACCGACATGCGAGTAATAGGCGACCGGATTCTTTTCGCTTGGCGCGGCGAGGGCGCCGTACACGTCGGCGTCGAGTTGCGTTGGCGATGCCTTCACCTTGCGAACCCAGGATTCAAAGTCAGCATTCGATGTCGCAATGGCGCGGAATTTCATATCCGAAAATCCTCTGCCGCTGAAGTTCGCGGATTCGCCCGCGTAGTCACCGGCTTCATTCGCCATTAAATGCAGTTGGGTCTGCATGCCCGCCATCGCGTAAATCTGGCCGCCCAACTGCGGGATAAAGAACGAATTCATTACTGAGTCAGATGTGATCCGGAAATTAACCGGTGTGCCAACTGGAAACTCGAGCTGATTAACTGAAGCAATACCCAGATCCGGATAAATGAACAGCCATTTCCAGTCGAGCGCCACGACTTCCACATTAATTGGCTTGATTTGAGATTGCAGTGGTTTATATGGATCGAGAGCGTGAGTGCTGTTCCACGTCAATATGGCCAGATACGCAATGATCAGGGTCGGCACCGTCCAGACCACTACTTCGATCTTGTTGGAATGCGCCCACTTCGGCAGGTATGCCGCCGTCTTGTTCGATGCCCGATATCGCCAGGCGAACCACGCCGTCAGTGCAATCACCGGCACGACCACGATGAGCATCGCAATGGTCGAGTCCACGATCAGCGACTTCTCGGCTACGCCAACACTGCCTTTGGGATTCAAAACGTCGAGATCGCAGCCAGACACGAGAAACGAAGCAAGGGCAGGAAGATAATTACAGAATGGTTTTAAACGTTTTACATTCATCTATATAAACCCCGAAGGTCGGATCTCCAGTCTCCGCCATTATTTTTATTATTCCGGACCGAAGGGTAACGTTTCAGAATCGATACGATTAGTGCCAATTTCCGCAAAAATGAATTGCCCTCGAAAAACTGCGGCGCGGTGTCGCAGCTTTATTGACATTAAAATTTTAGTGAATTTCGTATGGATTGTTTATCACGAAATATTACCCGTTGAAATTAGCGTTAATTGACTGCGGCATAGTGTCGCATCAAATAGAAAGACCGAATGGACGGTTATTCACTTTGTTTCATTTCCATTACTTTTGACTCATAAATGTATTAAGGGTTTTTACCTAGTGCATCAATGATTTAGTCCGAAGGCGGCATCGGGGAGGGTGTCCGGGATGACGGGGTCAATGCCGAATCGGAAAGGAATCTGAAAGATTAAATGGAGATGCGCGCACTTTTTAACGTCTCTATGATTGCGCCGCCGATTGCAGCGCGGGGTCATGCCACGGGCGCAGCGGTTCTGCAATGTGTCCAGTTACCGCAGTTTCCCAAGGTCGATCAAGAAGATGCACTCCATACCGCTGCTCAGTCTCGCAATCTGGATTCCCATGGCCTTCGGCGTGGCGATCCTGGCGATCGGCTCAGACGCCAATCCCATGCCTGCCCGCTGGCTTGCACTTGCCGGCGCCGCGCTGAGCTTTGCCATTACCTTGCCGTTGATCGCCGCGTTCAACAAGCATTCGTCCTCCATGCAGTTCGTCGAGCGGATCAACTGGCTGCCCGATTTCGACATTTCCTACCATCTCGGCGTCGATGGCATCTCCATGTGGCTGACGGTGCTCACCGCATTCACCACGCTGATCGTGGTGCTTGCATCGTGGTCTGCGATCAGGACACGGTGCAGCCAGTACCTCGCGTCGTTCATGTTCTTGTCCGGGCTGATGGTGGGTGTGTTCACGTCGCTCGACGGCATGCTGTTCTTCATATTCTTCGAAGCCACACTGATCCCGATGTACCTGTTGATCGGTTCGTGGGGCGGCAAGGACCGCGCGATGGCGGCGTTCAGGTTCTTCTTCTTTTCCCTCGGCGGCTCGCTCATGTTGCTGATGGCGATGCTGTACCTGTTTCATCGCTCGCATACATTCGATCTTGCGGCATGGCAGGCGTTGCCCCTGGGCTTCACGGCGCAGGTCTTGCTGTTCATCGCATTTTTTGCCGCGTTCGCCGTCAAGGTGCCGATGTGGCCCATCCACACATGGTTGCCGCAAGTGCATCTGGAAGCGCCTACGGGCGCGTCCGTGGTGCTCGGCATGCTCAAGCTCGGCGCTTATGGGTTCATCCGGTTTTCATTGCCGGTCACGCCCGACGCCGCGCATTTCTTTGCGCCGACCATCATCGTGTTGTCGCTGATTGCGGTGATCTATGCGAGTCTCGTCGCGCTGGCGCAGACCGACATGAGCCGGCTGCTCGCATATTCCGCGATCGCGCACATGGGTCTCGTCACGCTCGGCATCTTCCTGTTCAACCAGATCGGTCTCGACGGCGCGATCGTGCAAATGATCTCGTACGGTTTTGTTTCGGGCGCGATGTTTCTGGGTATCGGCATGTTGTGGGAGCGCATGCACACGCGTTCCATACATGCTTACGGCGGGGTCGCCAATGTGATGCCGCGCTTCGCCGTTTTCATGATGCTGTTTTCGATGGCCAACGTCGGCTTGCCGGGCACGTCGGGCTTTGTCGGCGAGTTCATGGTGATCATGGGCGCGATCAAGTTCAACTTCTGGATTGGTGCGCTCGCCTGCACCACGCTCGTGCTGAGCGCGTCGTACACGCTATGGATGTACAAGCGCACGATCTATGGACCGCTTGGGAACGATCGCGTTGCGAAGTTGCCTGACCTCGGCACGCGCGAGTTCGTGACGCTCGGTGCGCTGGCGATCCTCGTGCTGGCAGTTGGCGTTTTCCCGAAACCGCTTACCGACGTGATCGAGCCGGCGGCGGATAATCTGCTCAAGCAGGTATCCGAGTCGAAGCAGCCGGCGGATGAGCAAGTGCTTCCGGTTGCAAGGGCGGTGGCGGATAAGGCGCGTGAACCGGGGTAGGCTTGATCAAGCGGCCAGTTCCGCGATCCGCCTTCTCATCCCTTCATCCGGATAACTACCGAACCCCGCGCGCACGTTGTCACGCATATATTCGGGCCGGCCGGTCCCGGGAATCACGCACGTCACAGCCGGATGCGCGAGCACGAACTTAAGGAGCAGTTGCGCCCACGTCGTGCATCCGATCTCCTTGCTCCACTCGGGCACGGGTTTGTCTTTCAGCCGCCCAAGCAGACCGCCGCCGCCAAAAGGCTGGTTGACGATCACACCAATGCCCCGTTCCTTCGCCAGCGGCAGCAAGGTCTCCTCGGCCGCGCGGTCATCGGCGGCGTAGTTGATCTGCACGAAATCGATCTTCTCCGAGCGCATCACTGCTTCCACTTCACCGAAGGCACTCGACGTGTAATGCGTCACACCAATATAACGAATCCGTCCACGCGCTTTCCAGTCGCGCAGCGTGGCGAGTTGCGTCTGCCAGTCGAGCAGGTTGTGGATCTGCATCAGGTCGATGCGCGGCTGTTGCCAGAGACGCAAGGAGTTCTCCATCTGCGCGATGCCGGCATCGCGTCCCTCGGTCCAGACCTTGGTTGCAACGAACGCGCGCTTGTGTCCGTCGATGCGTGTCAGCACCGACCCCGCGACGGCTTCCGAAGAGCCATACATGGGCGATGAATCGATGACCGAGCCGCCGTTATCGAAGAGAATCTGCAGCACGTCCGCGAGCCGGGCCTGGGCTGCAGGGTCGTTGCCCACATCGAAGGTGCGCCATGTGCCGCAGCCGACCACGGGCAACATTTCTCCCGTCGATGGAATCGCGCGCTTGTTCATCATGGATGTCTGTGCGAAGGCTTGGCGGGCAGCGAAGGGCAGCAATGTGCCGCTCGCGGCGAGCAACAAGAGCTGTCGGCGCAGCGCATCGACTGGCATACGGTCAGGGTTCCTGGGCCAGCACCTGCAGGCGCGGCGCGAGCGTGGTGAGCAGGAGGTCTTCCAATGGCATGGGACGGGCGAAGTAATAACCCTGCGCCTGCGCCGCGCCCATCTCGCACAGCACGGCAAGCGTCGCCGCGTCTTCCACGCCTTCCGCGACCACGGTCAGGTCGAGCGACTCCGCCATCCGCACGATGGCACGCACGATTGCCCGGCTGCGCGGACTCGTGGTCAGCTCGAAGATGAACGACCGGTCGATCTTCAAGCCGCTAAAGCGATACTGATGCACATAACTCAGCGATGAAAACCCGGCGCCGAAGTCATCGAGCACGACCGACATGCCGTGATCGGCGAGACGCTGCATGGAACGGCGTGCGAGATCGGGTTCGGCAACGAGCGCGCCTTCCGTCAGTTCGAGGCAAATGCGCGAGGGCGCCACGCCATGACGCGCGAGCAGCGCGAGGACATCGTCGGCAAATTCGGCCCGCGTCATGCTGTAGCTCGAACAGTTCACGTGGACCGGCGGCCAGTCAGCATGCTCGGGCTGCGCGAGGATGATCGCCACGCGCGTGAGCATGTAGAGGTCGAGCCGCCCGATCAGGCGCAGACCCTCCACGGCCGGCAGGAATTCGCCGGGCGCGATGACGCTGCCGTCGGGCTGGCGCCATCGGATCAACGCTTCGAGCGCGACGAGTTGACCCGACCTCGCGCAGACGATGGGCTGGAAGTAGGGTACGAGTTCGTCGTCGCGTTTGAGCGCATTGCGCAGCGCGCCCTCGCGTTCGACCTGGTCCGATACCTCACGCCGAAGCTCATGGTTGAAGACCACGAAGCTGTCGCGTCCACCGTTCTTCACGCGATACATGGCGGTATCGGCGTCGCGAAGCAGGTCGGCGGGTTCCTTGTGAAACTGCTCATCCGGGCTCACGATGCCAATGCTGCACGATGAAAACACCACATGGTCATCAATGTGAAACGGCAAGTCGAACGCGGCAAGGATTCTCTCGGCAATGCCGACTGCGGTCTCAAGCGACGCACCCGGCGACAGCACCGCGAACTCGTCGCCGCCGAGCCGCGCGAGCAGGTCGGTGTCGCGCAGGCAGCCGCGCAGACGGCTCGCGGCCTGCACCAGCAGCAGGTCGCCGAAATGATGGCCGAGGCTGTCGTTCACGACCTTGAACCGGTCAAGGTCGATAAACATCACCGCCAGTTGCTCGCCGTCGCGATGATGATCGCGCCATGCCTGCTGCAACCGGTGCAGCATATGACTGCGGTTGGGAAGTCCAGTCAGCGCATCGTGCGAATTCTCGTGTTGCAGGCGCGCGTTGGCATCGTCGAGTTCGCGGGTGCGGTTCTGCACGCGCTCCTCGAGTTCGAGGTTAGCCGCGTGCAGCGCTTCGGCCGCGCTGCGCCGCGACAGCGCGGTATCGATATGGCGCGATACGAAGGTCAGCAACTCCTGGTCGCGCTTCGAATAGCGCACGCGAGACGAATAACTTTGCACCGCGAGCACACCGCGCACCTGGTCGCCGTCGAACAGCGGAATGCCGAGCCAGGAACGCAGCTTGATGCTTTCACCCGCGCTTTCAATTTCGCCCGTGTCCACGAGCCGTTCGGCTTCAGCAAGATCGACGAGACATGGACGGCGTTCGCGAATCACGTATTCGGTGAGGCCGCGCCGGCCGCGTCGCGGAGCCGGAATGGTGTTCACGAGTTCGTCGACATAATAGGGGAACGACACGTTCTCCGAAGCAATATCGACCAGCGCGACGTAGAAGTTTCGTGCATACAGCAACTCGCCAACGATCCCGTGCAGGCTGCGGAAAAACTCCAGCATGTCGCCATGCCGGCTCGACAACTCGGCGATCTGGAACAACGCGCCCTGCAAATGCTCGGCGCGTTTTCGTTCCGCGATTTCAAGGCGCAGCGCGCGGTTCACCTCGGACAGTTCGGCCGTCCGGCGCGACACGGTCTCCTCGAGATCCGCGCGATGCAGGATCCGGTCGAGCGCCATGGCCACGTGCCGCGCGACCACCAGGAAGAGCGCGCGATCCTCCACGCTATAGACTCGCGCGACGTGGTAGACCTGCATCGCGATCATGCCGAACACTTCGTCGGATGCGTTCTTGAGCGGCGCGCCCATCCAGAATTCCGGACGGTCGCCCACGCAGAAGAAGCGTCCTTCGGTTTCGGCCGTGGCAATGCCGGCGGCATCGATCAGGAGCGGCTGGCCCGTGGTCAGAACCTGGCCGGTGAGCGACAGGCACGACGGATCGAGCGTGTCGTAGGCGGCGGGATCGAGCGCGCAAGTATCGATGACATCGACGTAATACGGGTACGTGATCTCGTTGTTCGAGGGGTCGTAGAGCGCGAGATAAAAGTTTTCTGCATCGATCAGCGTTGCAAGTTGCCGATGCACGCCGAGCAGGAATTCGGAACGATCGCGCACCGAACTCGCGAGATACGCGATCTCGTAGAGCACGCGCTGCGTGGTCTGGGCGCGCGCGAGAGCATCGGTTTGCAATGCCTCGCCGAGACTTCTCGCGAAGTCGGCCAGTGTGCGGTTCGCCGCTTCGGCAGCCGGTGCGAGCAGCCAGCCAAGAATGTTTTCGCCGCTGCCGGTTGGCCAGAGACACAGGCGATGAGTCGTGCAGTAGGCGTGAAACTCGTCGACGGAAAGAACGGCGGGCCAAGCATTGTCGAGCGATCCCTGCGCCGCGAGGTGCATGCCGGCGCCGGGCTGATACCAGGCCCAGCAGGGTGTATCGGCGAGCGTAGCGGCGTTGCGCAACAGCGAATCGATGCACGTATCCATCGTTGCACGCATGGGCGCATCGGGCGCAGGGCGTGCGAAGGCCGCGACGGATGCATCGCCGCTTTCATCCGCCACGAGCGTGGCCAGCTTGTCGGAATGGACGTTCATCGGCGCTCCGAGCCGGCGGCGTTAGCCGGCTCTTGACTCACTTTTGTTCGATGTCGACGTAAATAACCGGCTCGCAAGGTGTCTGAGCAAGCACCCCTTAAATTGCCGGACTTAGGTGTATTTACGGCAAATGCGGCATTCGGCTTGAGGGACTCCGTAAGGAATCGTTGCGGGCCTGTTATTCGGCCAGCGTCAAGAGCCGCATTATGCGACGTGCAAAAGGAGTTGGATACGGCCGGAGACTTATTCGGCGTATGCGCCCGCTGTGCGCGGGCCGGGCAGCAGCGAGCGCCGCTCCACCGCAACAGAAACGCCCAGCAGA
>NZ_JBSIPA010000019.1:0-33397 GCF_053574605.1 Caballeronia sp. M23-90
TGATGACGCCGCCGCAGCCAAACGCGCGATCGATGCGCAAAACGGGCCGGTCGTGCTCGTCGGCCATTCGTGGGGCGGCGTGGTGATCACCGAGGCCGGCAACGACGACAAGGTGAAGGCGCTCGTTTACGTCGCCGCGTTCGCGCCGGACAACAACACGTCGATCAACGACATGCTCAAGGGCAAGCCGGCGCCTGCCTGGGCAAGTGAATTGCAAAAGGATTCAGGCAATTACCTGACGCTTTCCACCGATGCAATCATCCATCAGTTCGCGCAGGATCTGCCGGTGCCGCAGGCCCGGCTGATCGCCGCGACGCAAGGTCCATGGGCGGCCAGCGCGACTGACGACAAGGTGTCGACCGCTGCATGGCACTCGAAGCCGTCGTGGTTTGTCATCGCCGACAAGGATCACATGATCGATCCGCGTCTGCAAACAGCCATGGCCGCTCAAATCGGCGCGACCACCACGCATGTCAATTCGAGCCACGTGGCGATGGTGAGCCAGCCGAACTCAGTGGCGGCAGCGATCATCGCGGCGGCAACCAAGGTGCATTGATGAATCGGAATAGGCAGGGTTGCACGATTTGATTCGCGATCCTGGTCGTCCTTGCATCGGCTGCAAGTTTGCAGTCCAGCAGATTTTTCGGCGCGCTGCACGGAATTTTCCCTTGATTCGAGGCGTTATCCGAACGAACCGCAGCAGAGCGGGAACCATCGGAGCCTGGAATGTTCGACTATCGGCGCATCCTCACGTGTTACGACGACACGGCGGAGATGAAGGCGGCGTTGCATCACGCAACATCGCTTGGAAAATCCTTGCGGGCGGAGTTGCACGTGCTGGTTGTCATCGATACAGCCGCAATGGTGTCGTCCACACTCGGCCTGCCGTCCGATGGCGCTTATATGAGCATCGAGCATACGGCGCGGGAGACGTTGAAGCGCGGGCTCGATCTTGCACAGGAGCGTGGCGTAAGCGCGCACGGGCACGTTGCGGTGGGCGATATCGTCGATAACGTGCGGCACTACGCCGAGGCGTTGCGCGCTGATTTCGTGGTGGTGGGGCACAGGCGACGGTCCGGATTTGCACGCCTGTGGCATGGGCCGGCGCCGCATCAGACGCTGATCGGACGATGCGGGGAGAGTGCTGTGATTACGGTGACGGTTTAAAAAAACGGCGTGCCAGTCGGTCCGGCACGCCGTCTTTGTATGTCAGATCAGAACCGGTGGATGATACCCACGCCCGCCGCAAACTGGCTCGGCGACGAAGACGGCGCCGACTGGAAACCATCGCCGATTGCCGACGTTGCGTTGATGATGCTTACGCCGTTCGTGCCGAGCGTCTTGCCGTTCGCGCGCTGATAAGCCTGCAGAGCGTAAAGGCCCGTGCGCTTGGACAACGAGTAGTACTCGGACAGGTTGAACTGCTGGTACTGAGCGGAACTGGTGATGCCGTTGGCCTTCGTCGCACGCGTATAGCTATAACCCGCAGCGAGGTCGATCAGCGTAACCGGTTTCCAGTGCAGCACGGCGCCGCCCGTGTTGAAGATCTCGGTCGTCTTGAAGCTCGAGTTGATGCCCGGGATGTACTGCACGTTCGAATACGTGAACGTGATGTCGAGCGCTTGTGTGAACGTATAACCGCCGGCCACCGCAATGCGCTGCTGCGCCTGCGCGGTCTGATAGCCATTGGTCACCGCCGATACACCCGATTGCCCCGCCGAGTTCGTGGTGGAATCCGCGCCGAACGCGCCGCCGCCCGGCGTCGAGTTGTTGATGCGCGTGATGCCTGCCGCAAGGCCGAACGGACCATTCGCGTACTGGACCGCGCCGCTCCACGTCGAGCCTTGATTCACGCTGCCGGGAACGCCTGCGAAGGAATATGAGCCGCTGATCGTGACGCCATAAAATTTCGGCGATGTATAGACCAGCGAATTGTTCGCACGATAAATCGTATCGAGTTCATCCAAGTCGCCCGGATGCGCGCCGAACGCGCCGGTCAGCCAGGTGGTCGGGCTGTACGGCGCGAGCAGCGTGTAGTACGACGTGTACTGGCGGCCTGCGGTGAACGTACCGTAGGCGGGATTCGTCAAGCCAACCCATGCCTGGCGGCCGAACATTGCGTTGGTGAATTGCTGGCCGCCCGTTGCCGAGTTGAAACCCGACTCGAGCTGGAAGATCGCCTTGTTGCCGCCGCCGAGGTCTTCAGCGCCCTTGAGGCCAAAACGGCTGCCTGCCCAGACGCCCGGCAGCATCTTGACGTTCGAGCGTCCGCCCTTGTTCGAACCCAGCGACGTCTGGCTGCTTTGATACGTGATCGAGTCATCGATAATGCCGTACAGCGTCACGCTGTTCTGGGCAAAGACCGGCGAAGCGAGGGTGGCAAGGCCGAGAAGGACGGCCTTTTTGGCGTGGCGTGACTGCATGAGATCTCCTCTTTTTTGTATCAATGATTGCGATGCGGCCAGCAGCGTCGCGGACAATGTTTTACTACAAAGTGCCTGGCAATTCCTGTCGATTTGCATGCAGTGTTTGCCCTCATAGCAAACCCGCGTAATCGCATTCGTGCACGCCGCGAACACCGGGCCGGACTGCGAGCAGATGCCCGTCGAGTTCGTTGGCGCCGGTTGCTGGTTGTATGGATGTGATGAAGAGCGTGTCGAGATCGCGGCCGCCGAACGTGCACATGGACGGCTTGCTGACTGGCAGTTCCAGGGTGCGGTCCAGTGCGCCGCCGGGCGTGAAGCGCAGCAGCACGCCGGCGTCGTTCGCGCAGGTCCAGTAGCAGCCGTCGGTATCGATTGCAGCGCCGTCCGGGCGTCCCTTGACGCGGTTCAGATCGGCGAAGACACGGCGGTTGCGGGGCTCGCCGGAGTCGATGTCGAAGTCGAATGCCCACACGAGGCGGCGCGACGGATGCGAGTCCGAGAGGTACATCGTCGTGCCGTCGGGCGACCATGCCAGGCCGTTCTGCGTGATCAGATCGCACACCACGGGCGCCGAAAGCAGGCCTTGTGCGTCGTATCGGTACAACACGCCAGCCGGGTTCGCCGCCGCCATGTCCTGCACCATCGTGCCGGCCCAGAAGCGGCCTTGCCGGTCGCATCGGCCGTCGTTGAAGCGCATGTCGGGGAAGGGGAGCTCGGGCGCGGCGACCCGCTTCACGGTCACTTCATTCGCGTCCGATAGCGTCACTGCAAATAGCCCGGTCTCACAGCCCGCCAGCACGGTGCCGTTGCGATCGAACGCGATGCACGCGACCTTTTCCGGCAATACCCAGTCGGTGCGCGTGCCTGTTTCCACCTGCACGCGGGCGATCGTGCGCGCGGGGATATCGACCCAGTACAACGCCTGTTCGGCTTCGCGCCATACCGGACTCTCGCCCACTTGCGCCGAAATCCGACCGGATGCTTCCACGCGTTCCACGTGTGCTGTTTTCATCGATGCATCGCTATGCATTGACCGGCTGCGCGACGGTGGCGTCGGCGCGCCGGTTGACGAGCGAGGGACGCACCAGCGTCCACAGCAGCACTACGCCGATCAGATCGCCGAAGCCGAGCGCCACGAAGAACGGCGCATATCCAATGGTCGATACCAGCGCACCGATCACGAGCGTGAAGCCCAGGTTGCCGATCCCCGCCGATAACCCCGCGAACCCCGTCACCGTCGCAACTTCGCGGCGCGGGAACAGGTCGGCCGACATCGAAATGACAGTGACCGAGAGCGTCTGGTGCGCGAAGCCGCCAAGGCACAGCAGGAAGATCGCTGTGGAGGGATCCTTCACATAACCGACGCCGGCCATCGCGGTCATGATCAGCGCGCCGAACGTGAAGATCATGCGCTTGCCGTTGATCACCGAGATGTTGAAATGCTTGTTGAGGTACATCGAAATCGTGCCGCCCATCAGGCAGCCGATATCCGCCGCGACGAACGGCAGCCACGCCGTCATGGCGATGGCCTTCAAGTCGAAGCCGCGCGCCTGATGCAGATAGAGCGGCATCCAGAATACGAGCGTGCCCCACACCGGATCGGCAAAGAAGCGCGGCAGCGCGATGCCCCAGAAATTGCGTTGACTGAAGATCTTGCGCAGGTTGGGTTTTGCGCCGTTATCGGAGAGTTCGGCGTGTTCGCCTTCCACGATATAAGCCGCTTCCTTCGAAGTAAGCGACTTGTGTTCGCTGGGATGACGATAGAACACGATCCACAGCGCCGCCCATACAAGGCCCAGGCAACCCGCAATCACGAATGCCATTTCCCAGTTGTACTTGAGGATCGACCACGCAATGAGCGGCGGGGCGGCAATGGCGCCTATCGACGTACCGATGTTGAAGATACCCGCTGCGAGCGCGCGTTCGCGTGCGGGGAACCAGAACGCGGCCATGCGCATGCCGGCCGGAATAAACGACGCTTCAGCAAGACCGAGCAGGCCGCGCAGCACGAACAGGCCGACCCAGCCGCTCGCGAAACCATGGCCGATACACACGATCGACCACATCAGGCCGCATAGCAAAAAGCCGAAGCGCAGGCCAATACGATCCATGAGGTAACCGGTGGCCGGCGCGCCGATCGGGTACATCACGAGGAAGGCTCCGGTGATCCAGCCGTATTGCTGGGTGGAGATATGCAGGTCGGTCATGACCGTCGGCGCGGCGACGCTTAGCGAGCTGCGCGCGAGGTAATTCATGACGGTGCCGAGCGTGAGCAGGCCGATCATCCACCAGCGCAGGCCGCGTAGTTTCATTGCCATGTCGGTGTCTCCGAAGCCGTTGTCTTGCCGGCGATGGCATGCGGTTTTATGTGCTGCGCGCGCATTGCTTTATCGGCCGGACATTGCGCACGTAAGGTACGTTACGTAATGTGAACGCATCGTATGTCAGATGACTTACCTGACGCAAGATTAGCGCCCTCAGCGTTTACACCAGTAATAATTCCTTGGATTCGGGCATGAGGATGGCGAAAATGTTGGCAAACCGGTATCTAGGGGCCTTGCGGGCGGTTTTCGGGCTATATCTGGCCACCGCGCGCGGTGAAAAGACGTCGTACAACGTAGGGTAAGCGATGGCGCTCGCGTGACATGGTGAAAGATTGATGTTTCATTGATGCATCATTCGGCCCCTTTTAAGGGATGGTAATATTCGACGCCAGTTACCCCAAAATGTCCGAAAGCACGGGCACGGTGTATCGATAATCAACTGGCCACGCGCCACTTCCATATTTGAGTTTCAGCGATATTTTGTTACAGGAAGTATCGATTGCCGACGCATATAGCAAGTTCGATCAAGATATGACTTGAATCGCTCCATTTGAGGGCGAAGATCGCGGCCAAATGGACACTAAATGAAAAATGTATTTGTCAGAGGATTATCACAACTGAAGAGCGTGCTTGTTCGCCTGTCATTAAAGGTGGATAACGTGGGTTATGAAAGTGCGCCGATCTTCTCGGGCAAATGGCCGAAAATCACGAATAAAGGGCGCATTTATATCGCGAAGAATTGCTCGTTTCGATCATTTCGCACGCGTCAGCACATTACCGTGACAAAGGACGCCATATTGGAGATCGGACGAAACACGTTTATGAACGACGGTGCCAACCTGTGCGCGACGCTTTCCGTGAAGATTGGCAAGAATTGCAAGATCGGTGATATGACATATATTTACGACACCGACTTTCATCAGGTGTCTCCACAACATCCGACCAAGCGCGCACCTATATCCATTGGCAATAATGTCTGGATTGGCGCTCGTTCCACCATATTAGCCGGCGCGGATATTGGCGATCATTCCGTTATTGCCGCAGGTTCGACTGTTACCGGAGAAATCCCTGCGAAGAGCTTGGCAGGAGGTTCTCCGGCACGCGTGATAAGGACGCTGGATGTTCCGGATGACTGGGTTCGCGATTAATCAGCGGGAGTTGGATTAAGGTAGTCTATGCCGCTGAATATCGCCGAATGCCGCCGAATTCCGATTTGGCACGCGCGTTTCAAACAATAAACGGAAATTCCGCTTCAGGCAGTGCGTCTCCATGCTTGAACCTGTTCATGAGTTCCGGGTAGGGTGGCGACGTTTCACCGCCGCGATCCACGAAGTGCGCGCCATCGCCGAGCCATCTGAACGATACAACCCGCCGTGATTGCTGCCCCGCCGTATTGCCAGGTGCGCCATGCACTGTATGAAAGTTGAATGCAATAGCATCGCCCGGCTCCAGGTCCCAACCGAGGATCTGATAATCGCTGCGGTGTGCATCGATATCCGGCAACTCCTCCAGCCTGTCGGACTTGTGGTCGTAAGCCACGCCGCTGAACTTGCGCGGCCGGAACAGCTTGCCCCACTTGTGCGATCCCGCGACGAACTCCACACATGTCTCGCGCGGCACCGGGTCGAGCGGAATCCATAGACTCACGGCTTGATCTGCGCTGACGCAGTAATAGGGTTCGTCATGATGCCAGGGTGTGAGCTTTGCCGCGCCGGCTTCCTTCACGAGCACATGTTCATGGAAGATGCGGGCACGCTGCGAATCCATCAGCGCCTGCGCGACGGAGGCGGCCGCGCTATGTTCGACAAAATCCTTGAACGGCGCGATGCGCTGCCAGTTGCAGTAATCGCCGAAAAACCGGCCTGACGTTTTTTCGGGCGTGTAATTCCTGAACGACGGCCCCGGATGCGTCGCGTTGTACTCCACGCCTTCGCGCAACGTTTCCATCCAGTCCTTGAACATCCCGCGCAACACGACCGCACCGTCGCGCTCGAAGGCTTCCCGTTCTGCTGCCAGCATGGTGTTCTCCTTTATCGATTGACCGGGCTTTTCTCATGGATCACGCGGATCACGCGCCCGGCAGCGTTGCAGCGGCGCTGCGTCCGCGCAGCCAGTTGATGCTGCTGAATAAAGCAACCGCGAACAGGATCAGCATGGTCGCGACCGCGAGAATGGATGGATCGATGGAATCACGAATCCCGCTCCACATCTGCCGCGGCACGGTTCGCTGATCCGGGCCGCCAATGAACAGAATCACGATGACTTCGTCGAAGGAAGTCGCGAACGCGAATACGCTGCCCGTCGCCACGGCCGGCAGGATCAGCGGCAAGGTCACGCGGCGAAATGCGGTCCACGGCGCGGCGCCGAGTCCGGAAGCCGCTCGAATCAGGCTTTGATCGAACGACAGCAGCGACGCCGTGACGGTGATCACCACGAACGGTGTGCCGAGCGCGGCATGCGCCAGCACCACGCCGATATACGAATTCACCAGCCCCAGTGGCGCGAACACGAGATAGAACCCGGCGGCCACGACGACGATGGGGATGATCATCGGCGAGATGAGCAGCGGCATGATGACGGCGCGAAACGGAAAATTGGAGCGGCTGAGTCCGAGCGCCGCGAGCGTGCCGAGGCACGTGGCGAGCACCGTGGATGCGGCGCCAATGCCGATGCTGTTCGCGAACGCGCGCTGCCAGTCGCTGCTGCCGAGCGCCTTGGAATACCAGTGCAGCGAGAAGCCTTGCATCGGATAGGAGAAGTACGCGCCCGAGTTGAACGACAGCGGCACGATGGCGAGAATCGGCGGTATCAGGAAGAACAGGATCAGTGCGGAATGCACGCGCAACCACTTCGATGCGATGCGTTCCGATAACACGAGATGCCTTTGGCTTTGCATGATGTCGTCCTCGCCCTGGCGCCTAGCCGAACCTCAACCGGTCGATACCCACAAGCCGGTTGAACACGAAATAGAACACGGCCGTGAAGATCACGAGATACGCCGACAATGCACCCGCCAGCCCCCAGTTGAGTTGCTCGTTGGTCTGCGCGGCGATGAGCTGGCTGATCATTTCATCGCCCGCGCCGCCGAGCAGCGCGGGCGTGATGTAGTAACCGAGCGCAAGCACGAACACGAGGAAGCACCCTGCGCCCACGCCGGGAAGCGTCTGCGGCATGTAGATGCGAACGAACGCGGTCACGGGATGCGCGCCGAGCGATTGCGCCGCGCGCATGTATACCGGTGACACGCCCTTCATGACCGAATAGATCGCGAGAATCATGTAGGGCAGCAGGATATGCGTCATGCCGATCAGGACGCCCGTGCGGTTGAAGAGCAGCGGCAGCGGATGGCTGACGATTCCCGAACTCACAAGCAGGCTGTTGATCACGCCGCTCGGTTGCAGCAGCACATACCACGCGGTCGTTCGAACCAGCAGCGAGGTCCAGAACGGCACGATCACGAGCAGCATCAGGCGATTGCTCTTTGCAGGCGGGAGAGTGGCGAGCAGATACGCAACCGGATATCCAAGCAGCAGGCACAGCACCATGACTGAAGCGCTGATCCATACCGTGCGCGCAAATGCGTTGACGTAGACAGAACTGTCTGCCGGGAGGGATTTGATGGCACCGTCGGCCGTGACTTCGGAATCGACCGCAGTGAGCAAGTAATCAGGCGTCGGAGACACCGCCGAGCGCTTCAGGTAACGCCATATGTCATGCGTGCCCCAACGCGGATCGAGCTCGATCAACGCGGGTTTCCAGGCAGGCGGCGCGGTCTCGGGCAACTGGCGCGCCGTTTTCATCAGCAAGCTGCGAAACTCGGGCAGGTAGAAGTTCATCCGTCGCGCAACGGTGCCGAGCTGGCCTTCTTGCGAAGCGCGCCGCATGTCGGCGGCGAGCAGGGCGAAGGTGCGTTCGTCGGGTATCCCTTCGCCGTTCCATGATTTGAGCGATTGCGACAGCACCGGCAAGTTCACCGGCACTTCGCGGTTCACGACGCTTCTTGAAAGCAGGATCGCAATGGGCGCAATGAAAGTGGCGAGCAGGAACAGCAGCAGCGGCAGGGCGAGCAACAGCGCTTGCGTGGATGCACGCCGGCGCGTCTTGTCATAGGCTTCGCGGCCGCCGTTTTTGGCATCCGCAATGCTCGCTCCGGCCGGCTCCCGCAGATCGCTGGTCACTGTCACAGTCACGATTCACCTTACGGGTTTGATTACTGCGTCAGCCACACCTGGAAGCGCTTGTTGATCTGGTCGGCGTTGTCGGCCCAGAAACTCGCGTTGATCTGCACGGCGCGCTTGAAGTTGCCGGGCGCGGTCGGCAGGTCGTTCAGGCGCGCTTTATCGATGAGCGGAATCGAGTCCTTGCGCGGCGGCGCGTAGGCAATGTACTTGGTCAGGTCGGCATAGCTTTTTGCCGTCGATGCCGATGCAATGAATTTGGCCGCCGCGTCGGCGTTCTTTGCACCCATCGGAATGCCCCACCATTCGAAGTCGTAGACCTGACCGTCCCATACCGATTCGAACGGCTTGTGATCCTTGTGGACGGCGTCATCGATCCGGCCGTTGTACGCCTGCGTCATCACCACCGCGCCATCCGAAAGCAGTTGCGGCGGTTGTGCGCCGGCTTCCCACCAGACGATGCTCGACTTGATGGTGTCGAGTTTCTTGAACGCGCGATCCACGCCGGCCGGCGTGCCGAGGACCTTGTAGACGTCGGCGGGTTTGACGCCATCGGCGAGTAGCGCCCATTCGAGCGTCACCTTCGGCGACTTGCGCAGGCCACGCTTGCCGGGATATTTCTTCAGGTCGAAGAAGTCGTTGATGGAGGTCGGCGCGCTCTTCAGCTTGGTCGTGTCGTAGGCATAAACCGTGGACCAGACCATGGCGGCGACCGCGCAATCCATGATCGAACCGGGAATGAATGCGCTCGTGTTGCCGAGCGACTTCTTATCGATCTTCTTGAGCAAGCCTTCGTCACAACCGGTGATCGCATCGTTCGATTCGAGGTCGATCAGGTCCCACGTGGGATTCTTCGCCTGCTCCATTGCCGATAATTTGGCGAGGCCGCCGTCGTAAGATTCCGTCGAGAAGCCGATACCCGTTGCTGCGGTGAACGGCTCGAAAAACGCCTTCTTCGCCGCGGCTTCGTATGCGCCGCCGAAGGTCACCACCGAGATGGTTTCCGCCGCATGCGCGCTCGCCGAAAACAACGCGACAGTCGAAAGTACGAGTCCGGCGATGCCCGTCATACCGGTTTGGATCAGTTTGGTTTTCATGTCAGTGGACTCCTGCGGTGAGGGACGGAGCATGGCCGTGGCTTGCAGTTACGGCCGTTGCGAGGATCTTGCAGTCGTCGTGGCGCCATGCCACGGCGGTTGCACTGCCGAGTGACGGAAGGTCGTGATGCTGCGTGTTGGGTACCTTGACAATGAGGCTGTCGCCCGAGCCTTGTGCGCCAAGTTTCAAGTGAACGCGGTGATGGTCGCCGCAATACACGAGTTCTTCCACGCGCGCCGTCACCAGGTTGGTGTCGGCGGCGCTTAGGATTCCTTCTGCCGATGCAATGTGCGCGCGCTCCGGGCGCAGCGCCAGCATGGCTTCCTCGCCGTTGCGCAAGCCCCGGCCGCAACGTCCGCGAATGACCGCACCGTCTGGCAACACGAGCGTCGCCCAGTCCGGATCCTGTTCGAGCACGCGGCCAATCAAACCGTTGTTCTCACCGACGAAATTCGCGACGAATGCGTTGTGCGCGTTTTCATAGAGTTCCGTTGGAGTCGCTGCTTGCTGGATGCGGCCATCGGAGAAAACGGCCACGCGGTCCGACATGGTCAGCGCTTCCGCCTGATCGTGCGTCACGTACACCACCGTCAATCCCAACTCGCGATGCAGCCGCATGATTTCGTACTGCATGGTTTCGCGCAGGCGCTTGTCGAGCGCGCCGAGTGGTTCGTCCATGAGCACCACGCTCGGCTCGAACACGAGGGCGCGCGCAAGGGCCACACGCTGCTGCTGTCCGCCCGATAACTGCGCAGGCCGACGCGCCGCAAGATGCGGCAACTCGACCATATCCAGTGCACGCTTGACACGCGCCTGTTGCTCGGTCTTGCTCATGCGTCTCACCGACAACGGAAACGCAACGTTCTGCTCGATCGTCAAGTGCGGGAACAGCGCGTAGTTCTGGAACACCATGCCGATGTCGCGCTGATGCGGCGGTTTGTCGTCGAGACGTTTCCCGTTGAGGCGGATCTCGCCCTGAGTCGCCGATTCAAAACCGGCGAGCATCATCAGCGTGGTCGTCTTGCCTGATCCTGAAGGACCAAGCAACGAGACGAACTCGCCTTTCGCGACATCGAGGTCGAGCCCTTCCACGACGTAATGAACGCCGTCGTATGTCTTGCTCACGCCCGCGAAGGAGATGAAGGAGTGCGTTGACATCGTGTCGTGTTGGATGAGTGTTGAGAATCAGGCAAGCTGCTGGGCAAGGTAGCGCGCGAAGTCGTAATTGGGCCTTTCCAGATGACTCAGATGCCCAGGCTTTGCCAGCGGCGCACTCACACCACGGAACACCGCCTGCACGCCGCGCCGGTCTTCTTCATTGACCGCATCGAGCAATGTCTTGAGCGTTGCCATGTAGTCGGCCGCCTTCGGATCCGCGATGAAATCAGGCGCGAGCCCGCCGCCGAAGCGGATGTGGACACGGCTGGTTCCAACCGGCTGCAGCACGAGGTACCAGAAGTAACCCGGCGTGAGCGTGACGAGATGCGTCGGATAGATCGCGAGCAGCGCGGTGGTCTTGCGCCAGTGACCTTGCAGCCGCTGATTGTCGGGATGCGCCTGACCAATGGGCAACGATGCTTCCTTCGTGATCCAGTGATAGTTGAACGCGTCGCTGCCTGGCGGGCATTCCATTTCTTCGAGACGCGAATGCGGACCTACGGTTGCCCGATGCAGCATGGGCAGGTGATAACTCTCCATGAAGTTTTCAGCGAGGATCTTCCAGTTGGTATCCCACACGTGTTCTTCGTAGAACGTTTCCTTGTAATCAGCCATGCCGTAGCTGGCAATCAGTTCGGTGAGACCTGCCAACTTCCCGGCAACTGGCGGCGCGTCGGCATTGAGCGTGACGTAGATCCAGCCTTGCCAGACCTCGCATCGAATGGACGGCAAACGGTAGTTCTCTTTGCAGAATCCGCTTTGACGATCCATCATTGGCGCACCGCTCAGCGCGCCGTCGAGCGTGTAGTTCCATGCGTGATATGGGCAGACGATCCGGCGCGTGTTGCCGCGCCCTTCGAGCAGCACCGACATGCGATGCAGGCAGACGTTCGAAAACGCCTTCAATTCCAGCTTCTCGTCGCGCAAGACCACGATCGGCTGGCCATCGATGTCTGCGGTGAGATAGTCGCCGGCATCTGTAATCGAACTTGCCCGGCCAACGCAAAGCCATTCGCTGCGGAAGATGTTCGCTTGTTCCAGCGCGAGGAAATCGGGCGATGTATAGACGGCGGGCGGCATGGAATGCGCGTCGCTGAAGGGACGCTCGGAGCTCTCCTGCAACTGCCGGACGATATCGAGTCCAGTGCCGGACGCTGCCATTGAAGATCCCATCGCGCCTCCCTGTCAATTCAGTGGATGCTGCAACCGGCTCTCCAGCCAGGCCGCTCGCTGCATGGACATCAATCTATCAAGTCAAATTACCAGCCAAAATATTGTTTTTAAATGTAGAACCAAGTTTTTTCCTATCCAGACGCGAAGCCAGACGCAACGCCTCAACGTGCTCGCTCGCGGGTGATTTCCGCTTCGCAGAAGGCCGCGAAGCGCTGCACGACTTGCCGTGGTTTCATGCTTCGCGACTGCGCAATTCCGAGCGTGGTGGCATTGACTTCGTCCTTGAACTGCTTGATCACGAAGTCCTCGCCGTCAACCGTGCGGCTCGATTTCAGCGGAAAATTGAGGATGCTGTAGCCAAGGCCATTGGCAACCATGCCGCGAACCACTTCAGGTTGCGACGAACGGAATGCGGCAATCGGACGGTCGCCGACGGCGTCGAAGAGACCTGCGAAATATTCGCGGCTGTGCGGAAGATCGAGCATCACGTAGGGTTCGTCGCGCAGGTCGGCGAGCGCCACCGTGCGCTGTTTCGCCAGCCGGTGATTCTTCGGCAAGATCACATACGGCGGTAACGAGAGCAGCGGCGTGAACGCGATGTCATCGGTCAGATCGAGGTTGTAAGTCAGCGCGATATCCAGCGAACCATCGTGCAGGCCGCGCAGCAAATCGTCCTGATGCGCTTCGAGCGTGCGGAACGCGATCCCTGCATGACCCGCTATGAAGCGGCTCATCATCGCGGGCATGAGCGGCGGCGCGAGTGAAACCAGGCACCCGAGCGTGATCGCGCCTGACATGCCGCCGTCCAGTTCCTTCGCTGCGGTCTGAAGGTCTTCCGCATTCTTCAACAAGTCGCGCGCGCGCCCGAGCATCTCGCGTCCGGCCTGTGTCAGGGATAACCCGCTCGCGTGATGCCGGATAAAAAGCTGCACGCCGAACGACACTTCGAGATCCGCGAGCGCCGTGGAGATGGATGGCTGCGAGATATGCAGCAGCTTCGCCGCCGCCGTGAACGACAGCACTTCGGCGGTCACCACAAAGTATCTCAACTGCCTCAATGAATAGCGTAATTGCGCAGGTTCCATGGTCCGCCCCCGGTCTTTTGTCGAACCTATTGTGCGTGGACATAAATACGCTTGCATAGGCAAAAGCGATGATTTGCATTTTTGAAATATGTTTTTCGGATGCGGTGCCAAAGCGTAGATTTTGCGCACGGTCAGTGCAAACGCGAGGGGGCGGCATGCAAACAACTCAACCAGACAGCGCTTTGATGGAAGCGGCGCCCGGAATGAATCACGATCTGCGGGCCGCATTCCTCGATTCGATGGCGTCCAATTCAACATCGGTTCATGTGGTGACGACAGGCGCAGGCAACGAACGTTTTGGCGTCACCGTCAGCGCTTGCAGCTCGGTTTGCGCTGACCCGCCTACATTGCTCGTCTGCATCAATACACGCAGCCCGGCCAATGCAGCGGTCGCGGCGAACGGCGTGTTCGCGGTGAACCTGCTGAACGTGGCGCAGCGCGGCATTGCCGATACCTTTGCCGGACGCTCGGCGAGCGCCAGGCCTTTCGACTTCTCATGCTGCACGGTGACGGCGGGGGCGCTGGACGTGCCGCTTATCGACGGGGCGGTTGCTGCAATCGAATGCCGTCTCGTCGCCCAGCAAACCATAGGCACGCACACGGTGTTTTTCGGCGAGGTCGCGGCGATCAAACGCGCGGCCGCCGCGCATATGCCATTGCTTTATTGCAAGCGCGATTACGGCCAGTTCCTGGCTTTCTAGGCGAATCTGAACGACGATATTTCCCCACGGATCGAGGCACAGCAATGATCAGAACAGGCGAGCAGTATCGCGACTCCATTCGAGACGGACGACAGGTCTGGATCAATGGCGAACGCGTGAAGGACGTGACCACGCATCCCATGTTCAAGCCGATCGTGGACATTCGCGCGCGCATCTACGACATGGCGCACGAGAAGGCGACGCAGGATGTGATGAGCTACGTGGATGAAAAGACCGGCGAGCGCAACGCGGTCGGCCTGAAGCTGCCGTACACGCAGCAGGACTGGCACGACAAACGCCTGGCAGTAGACACGGTGCTCGATGACGTCGGCGGAATCGCCACCCGCGTGGGCGATGAAACCATCGGCGAGATGTGGTCGCTCTACGACGGCAAGGATGTGCTCAACGAAGTCGATCCGCGTTTTGCCGCGAACATCGAGCGGCATATCAATCGTGCGTTGCATGAAGACCCGTTCCATGTCTCCGCCAACACCGACCCCAAAGGCGACCGCTCGAAACCGCCTCAGGAGCAGGACCCGGACATGCTTTTGCATGTGGTGAAGGAAACCGATGCGGGCATCGTGGTGCGTGGCGCCAAGTACGAGACGGCCGCAGCGTATGCGAATCAGGCGTTCGTGAAGCCGACCATCGCGAACTGGGGCGACGCAAAACTCTCGGACTATGCGGTGGGTTTTGTCGTCAACATGTCCGCGCCGGGACTCAAGTTCATTTGCCGTACAGGCTTCGCCGGGCGCGCGAATCCGGAAGATTACCCGCTGTCGAACCGCTGCGATGAAGTCGATACCCTGCTGATCTTCGACAACGTCCTGATTCCCTGGGAAGACGTGCTGTTCTACCAGCATACGAAGGCGGCCACCTTCATTCGCTCGACCTTGCATCGATACAGCGCGTTCGCGTTCGTCCAGCGCAACCTGCGTCTTGCCGACCTGATGATCGGCGCGGCGTTGTTCAACGCACGCCAAACCGGCCTTGAAAAGCAGCAGGCCGTGCAGGAGAAACTGTCGACGCTCGCCGTGTATCGCGAGACCATCAACGCGCATCTGACGGCATCGATTGCATGCGGCGAACGCAGTCCCGCCGGCCTGATGATGCCCAATCAATCCTTGCTCTATACAGGCCGCGTGCAGGCATGTTCGCGCCTTCACGAGATGATGCATCTCGCGCGTGAACTCTGCGGTGGACAGATTTGCGTGACGCCGGACGCGGCGTCGTTTGCCAATCCGGAGATCAGCGGCTGGCTCGACAAGTTCTACACCGTCAACGAAAACTGGGTCTCCGATGACCGCCGCAAGTTGCTCGCGTTCGCCCGCGACTTGCTGAACTCGGACTATGCGGGGCATCGCCTCACTTTCCAGTTGTTCGCGCAATCACCGCCGTTCGCTCACCTTGGCGCCGTGTTCCGTAACTTCGATTTCGACAGCACCCTCGGCTACGTCAAGAAGGCCGCGAACCTGTCGGACCGTGTCGTTCAATCCAGCGCAGGGCCGCGGCTCAAGCGCGTTGTGTGAGGTGTCCATGAGTCATACCCGCATCCGCAAGTTCAACACGCGCGAGACGTACCCCGAGCAGAAACTCGATAACGATCTGTGCCAGGCGGTCGTGGCGAACGGAACGGTTTATCTGCGCGGCCAGATCGGGCAGGACCTGGATACGCGCGAATCGGTGGGCATAGGCGACGTTGGCGCGCAGGCTGAAAAGGCGATGGCCAACATCGCAATGTTGCTGGGCGAAGCCGGCAGCAAGCTGGAGGATATCTGCAAGATCACGATCTATCTTGTCGATGTACGCTATCGCGAAGCGGTGTACACCGTGGTCGGGAAGTGGCTGAAGGGTGTGTACCCGGTATCAACGGGTATTGTGATTTCAGCGCTTGCGCGTCCCGAGTGGCTCGTCGAAATCGACGTGATCGCCGTCATTCCAAATAGCTGAGCGGAGGATCGCATGACGTTTTCCCTGGCTGGCCGATGCGAACGTACGGGCATGGTCGGCGGCATTGTGTGCAGTTCGAGCATCGCGGTTCCCAGCCGATGTCTATGGGCAAGTCCGCATGGCGTGGTGCTGAGTCAGAACGTGACCGATCCGCGCCTGGGCGTGCTCGGATTGCAGTTGCTTGGCGCCGGTTTTGGTGCTGAAAGCACCTTGCAACAATTGCAGCACGCACGTCCTTACGCGGAGTGGCGGCAGCTCGCCGTACTCGACGCCGACGGTTCGCGCGACGCTGCGACGGGCCAAAAAGGGCTGGGTATAATCGCGACGAAACCGGGGCGCAACTGCGTTGCAGCGGGCAACCTGCTCGCCCACGACGGCATTCCGGCCGCCATGGTCGAAGCCTTCGAAGCATCGCCCGCAAGCTCGCTGGCCGAGCGCCTGATCGCGGCACTGGAAGCGGGTGCGGCGGCAGGCGGCGAAGCGGGTCCCGTGCATTCGGCGGGATTTTGCGTGTATGGAAGAGAGGTCTGGCCGCTCGCGGAGTTGCGCGTGGACTGGTCGGATCAACCCATTGCTGATTTGCGGGCGCTCTGGCAGCGCTACGAACCGCAGATGAACGACTACGCAATGCGCGCAATACGTCCCGAGCAGGCACCGTCGTATGGAGTACCCGGAGATCTCTAGCCAATGAAGCACGCCTTGCTCGACACCACGCTTGATCTGCTTAACGATCTGATCGCGTTCGATACCCGCAGCTCCGAATCGAACCTCAAGCTGATCGAGTATGTCCAGCGGTATCTAAGTCGGCACGGCGTGGAGTCCTCTCTCGTCTTCGACGAAACCGGCCGCAAGGCGAACCTGTATGCAACCATCGGCCCGAAGGACGTGGCGGGTCTGTGCTTTTCGGGTCACACCGATGTCGTACCCGCCGCGGGTCAGCCGTGGACCGTGCCGCCCTTCGAGATGACGCGCGGGAGCGATCGTGTCTTCGGGCGTGGCACAGCCGACATGAAGGGTTTTATCGCGGCGGTGCTTGCAAGCGTGCCGCACTTCGTTGCGACCTGCAAAGACGTGCCTGTTCATCTTGCATTCAGTTATGACGAAGAAGTCGGTTGCCGTGGCGTGCGCGGTTTGTTGCGTGAACTGGCGGCAGCGCCGGTGAAGCCGCTTGCATGCATTATTGGCGAGCCGACGAGCATGCAGGTCGCGGTGGCGCACAAGGGCAAGAAGGCGTACAGATGCTGCGTAAAAGGTCTCGCCGGGCATTCCGCGCTGACACATCTCGGCGTGAATGCGGTGGATTTCGCGGCGGAACTCGTGACGTTCCTGCGGCGAACGCAGCGCGACTTGCGCACAAAGGCAACGCTCGACCACGACTTTGATCCGCCGTACACGACCATCCATACCGGCCGCTTTAATGGCGGTATTGCGTTGAACGTGATCCCGGACCACGCGCAGGTGGAGTTCGAAATCCGCAATCTGCCCGCCGATAACGCGGACGCCATCGTGCAAACCATCACGCACTATGCGGATACCGAACTCGTCGGCGCCATGCGCGAAACGTTCGCCGAAAGCGATATCGACTGGGAACAACTGGTGGATTATCCGGCACTGTCGGATCGGGCTGCGGCCGGCTGGTTGCGCGATCTGGCATGCGCGGCTGCCGGACGGGACGACGTGCGCACGCTCGCGTTCGGAACCGAAGGCGGCCTGTTTCAGTCGATAGGCATTCCTACGGTCGTATGCGGACCGGGTTCGATCGAACAAGGGCACAAGGCCGATGAGTACGTCGAACTGGAACAGCTATCGAAATGCCTGACTTTCCTCGACAACCTCTCGACGAGTTTGCCAGGGACGGTTTCCGCAAACCGGTAGTGACGTTGTCAGTTATAGCCGAGGATGGCGCAGGCCGTGATATCCGAGCGGTCCGAGACGTTGCACGCCAGAACGGTCATGGGCGCCTGGAGCATCGACATATACGAGGAACTTTGTTTCTCCACCTTGGCGCTCGCTTTCGTGGCCTTGTTGCGGCTTCCGGTGATTGTCGAAAATGCAGCGTTGAGATGATTGGACGTATTCATGTTAAACACCACTTCAGTAGTTATTGGCAAAAACAATTTCTGATTCACTCACTGGACACTCACCGGCCAAACGTATTGGCGGTGTAGTTCCAGTAAGCGCCAACTGAAGGGTTGATGACATAGGTACTGTCACCAATGCGACGGCTCAAAGCCTTGCCTGGCGCGGGGCTGTATTAATGACCGTGTGTTTGCGGCAACACTATTCTAGTTATTTCGCTTACTGCCGCTAATCCCCATTCATGAGCTCAGGTATTGAATGGTAATTCAAGCGACTCTGTCCACGTATAAGGCGATGCGTCAAAGCGCGCGATGCGTACGTGGTTCAGGAATTCAAAATCGATGCGGCTGTATATATTATTCCGCTAACGGACGATCAAGGGCCGCGTCCGGTTCCTCGCCAAACCCGGTGGTTTTGTCGTCAGCGCTGCTTTCGGAATCGCTTCCCGAAGACAATTGCTGGCGAGCTTTTTCCCAGTACTCGTCCGCGCGTCCTTCCGGACTGCCGTCCTGTTCCCACAGATAGAACGCAAGCGTGCGAATTTGCTCTTCTGACAATTGGACATCCATGATTTGCCCCGTCGAGGTTGAAAACCGGTCGCAAGGCGCGGCCGTTTCGGGCTCGTTTGAGCCTGCTCAACGGGGCAGCAATACTCAAGCCAGCCGCGCCGCGATAGCTTCGCCGACCTCGGTCGTGCTTGCCTTGCCGCCGAGGTCGCCTGTACGCGGACCTTCTTTCAGCGTCGCTTCAATAGCCGCAAGGATCGCGTCGTGTGCATCGCGTTCGGGGCCTTTGGCGTCGCCCAGGAATTCGAGCATCATCGCGGCCGACCAGATCATTGCGACCGGATTGGCGATGTTTTTTCCCGCAATGTCCGGCGCCGATCCATGCACCGGCTCGAACAGCGACGGAAACTTGCGGTCCGGATTAAGATTTCCCGAAGGCGCGAGGCCGATCGTGCCGGTACAGGCCGGGCCGAGGTCCGAGAGGATGTCTCCGAATAGATTGGTGGCGACCACCACATCGAACCGGTCCGGGTTCAGCACGAAACGCGCGCACAAAATGTCGATGTGCTGCTTGTCCCATTTGACGTCCGGATAAAGCGCAGCCACTTCTGCGGCCCGTTTGTCCCACCACGGCATGCTGATCGCGATGCCATTGCTTTTGGTCGCGACCGTGATCTTTTTCTTCTCGCGGCGCTGGGCCAGATCGAACGCGAACTTCAGCACGCGCTCACTGCCATGACGCGTAAAGACCGATTCCTGCAGGACGAATTCGCGATCCGTGCCTTCGAACATCACGCCGCCAACCGATGAATACTCGCCCTCCGTATTCTCACGCACGATCCAGAAATCGATGTCGCCAGCCTTGCGGTTCGCGAGCGGCGAGGGCACGCCTTCGAACAGGCGCGCCGGGCGCAAATTGATGTATTGATCGAATTCGCGGCGGAATTTCAGCAGTGATCCCCAGAGCGAAATGTGATCGGGCACGGTATCCGGCCAGCCGACCGCGCCAAAAAGAATGGCGTCGGCGTCCTGCAGTTGGGACTTCCAGTCGTCGGGCATCATCTGGCCGTGCTCCTGGTAGTACGCACAGCTCGCCCATTCAATATGCTGATATTCGATTGCGATGCCAAAGCGCTTGGTGGCCGTGTCGAGCACGCGCAAGGCTTCGGGCATCACTTCGGTGCCGATGCCGTCGCCGGGTATGACTGCGATCTTGTAGGTTTTGGTCATGAGGTGATGTCTCCGGGTTGAGAGGAACAGTCTATTCGATACACCTATTCTATTCCGTGGCGAACCGCTTAGAATCGGGTTTTCGGTTAAGCCACCATGCACGCAGCGTGAACAATGAAAACACCGCTTTCTCCGAATCTCGATGACCTTCGCGTATTTTGCACGGTCGCCCGCAAGTCCAGTTTCAGCGGGGCGGCGGAGGCGCTGTCGGTATCGGCGGCGTATGTGAGCAAACGCGTCGGCGTGCTGGAAGCCGACCTGGGTACGCGTTTGTTGCATCGGTCCACGCGCCGGGTTGCGATCACGGAAGCGGGTGAGCGCGTCTACGCATGGGCTGAAAAGATCCTCGATGACGTCGATCAGCTCGTAGAAGACGTCTCCACCACGCGGCGTGTTCCGCGCGGCACGCTGCGAGTATCGAGCAGCTTTGGTTTTGGGCGGCATATCGTGGCGCCGGCGCTCGCGCGTCTCTCCGACAAACACCCGCAACTGAGCGTGAGGCTCGATCTGTTCGACCGTCTCGTCGATGTCGCCGGCGAAGGCTTCGACCTGGACATCCGTATCGGCGACGAGATCGCAGCGCACTTGATTGCAAAGCGGCTGGCATCGAATCATCGCGTGTTATGTGCTTCCCCGGAGTACCTGAAGCAGCACGGCGCGCCCAGGCAGCTTGCAGACCTGGCGAGCCACGCGTGCCTCGCGATCAAGGAACGCGATCATCCATTTGGTTTGTGGCGTCTGCATGCGCGCGGCGAGCCGGTGTCGATCAAGGTGACAGGGCCGCTTTCGACCAATCACGGCGAGGTGGCGGTGCAATGGGCGCTGGCCGGGCGGGGGATCGTGTTGCGTTCGTTGTGGGATGTGCGGCCGCTGCTCGAAAGCGGGGAACTCGTGCAGGTCCTGCCGGATGTCACGCAGCCGGCGAATGTCTGGGCGGTGTATCCGGCGCGGCTGGCGGCATCGGCGAAGGTGCGGGTATGCGTGGATTTTCTCGCCGATGAATTCGCTCAGTGGAGCACGCAACCACCTGAATGATGGTCTGCCCTGTTGCGAAGAAAAAGGCTTTCGTCAAGCTGCCACCGCATCGTCCTTGCGCACGAACGCTTCGAAACTTTCCACGCGCATCGGGCGTGAAAAATAGAAGCCCTGATACGCGTGGCATCCCACGCTTGCAAGAAAATCACGCTGCGCCGGTGTCTCCACGCCTTCGGCAATCACGCCGAGTCCGAGACTTTGTGCAAGCGCCACGATCGTGCGTGCGATGGCGGCGTCGTTGGGATCGACGAGAACATCGCGCACGAACGATTCATCGATCTTCAACTGATCGAGCGGCAAGCGCTTCAGGTATGACAGCGAGGAATACCCGACGCCGAAATCATCGAGCGAAAACACCACGCCCTTCGCCTTGAGCGTCCACATCTTCTGCACGATGTCCTGCATGTTGTCCACCAGCAGGCTCTCGGTGAGTTCGAGCTTCAGGCGATCCGGATGCGCGCCGGTCTTGCGGATGATCGTCAGCACCTTGTCCACGAAGTCCGGCTGGCGGAACTGCTGGGCGCTGACGTTCACGGCCATGGTCAGATGCGCCATTTCGGGTTGCTCCATCCATTGCGCCAATCGTGTACACGCGCTTTCCAGCACCCAGTCCCCGAGCGCCAGGATCAGGCCGGTTTCCTCCGCGAGCGGAATGAACTCGGCCGGCGGCACAAGTCCCTTTTCCGGATGCTGCCAGCGCACCAGCGCTTCGGCACCTATGACACGGTAGCTGTCCGTCGTGTTGTCGATCACGCCGTCGGTCACTTGCGCCTGGTAGTGCAGGACGAACTGATCACCTTCGATCGCGCGGCGCAATCCCGCTTCGAGCGTCGCGCGTTCGATCACGGCCGTCTGCATGGCGGGATCGAAGAAACACATTGCGTTGCGGCCGCGTTCCTTCGACTTGTACATGGCGAGGTCGGCCTGCTTCAGCAGTTCGTCGATGACCGTGTGATGTCCCGAGAACAGCGTCGCCCCGATGCTCGCCGTGCTGCGATATTCGACGTCGTCGAGATGGTACGGGTTGCCGAGAACAGCGAGAATGCGCTCGCCGATGATCTCCGTCTCGTTCGCCGCTTCCTGCGGGTTTTCATGCAGGCTACCGAGCACCACGACGAACTCGTCGCCGCCCACGCGCGCCACCGTATCGCTGCGGCCGACGCTCGCCGCAAGCCTTCCCGCCGCTTGTTGCAGCAGCGCGTCGCCCTTGTCGTGGCCAAGGGTATCGTTGAGCGTCTTGAAGTGATCCAGGTCGATGAACAGCAGCGCGCCGCATGTCTTCTTCTGCGCGCTGAGTGCGATGGCTTGCGTGAGGCGATCGATCAGCAGTGTGCGGTTCGGCAGGCGGGTGAGGGCGTCGAAGAAGGCGAGTTCGCGAATCCGTTCCTCCGCGATCTTGCGCTCGGTGATGTCGTGATGCGCGCCCACGTAATGGCTGACCACGCCGTCCGCGCCCGTCACGGCCGAGATGCTCAGCCATTTCGGATACACCTCGCCATTCTTGCGGCGATCCCAGATTTCGCCTTGCCAGCCGCCCACGCGGTTGATCGATTCCCACATCTCTCGGAAGAAGGCGGCGTCGTGCCGGCCGGACTGAAGCATGCGCGGCGTCTTGCCGACGAGTTCCTCCGCGCTGTAACCCGTGCATTCGATAAACGCCGAATTGACGCGCAGGATCCTGGTATTGGCGTCGGTGACCATCATGCCTTCCAGCGAATCGAATGCAACCGCCGCAATACGCAACTCGGACTCGGCCTGCTTGCGCTCGGTGATATCGCGCCCGCTCGTGCGAAAGCCCGTGAAGACACCTTTGGCGTCGGTGATCGGCACCCACGAAACCGACAGCCACACAATCGACCCGTCCTTGCGCACGCAGCGGAATTCGAGGTCATGACCACGATGCCCCTGCAGCCCCTTCTTGAATTCCGGCGCGACCCGCGGCATGTCTTCCGGATGGATCAGCGTGGCGGCGAAGTCGGACATGGCCATGCATTCTTCGACGGTATAGCCCGTGTATTGCCTGACTGACGGATTGATCCAGCGCGGCTTGCCGTCCGGTCCCCACCAGACTTCCCAGTTGACCGTGCAATCGGCGATGGCGCGAAACTTCTCTTCGCTTTCGCGCAATTCGCGCGTCATGGTGGAAGCAAGGCGCATTGCGCGTCCGTGGCCGGTCACGAGCAACCACGCGAGCAAGGCCAGCGTGATGCTCAGCCCCGTGCCCGTGATCGCGATGATCCATTGCGCGTTGCGCCCGAATCCGGTCTTGAACCCGTCTTGCGTGGCGAGGGACAGCGTCCAGTTATGGCCCGCTACCACGAGATATTCGCTGGCGGAGATCGTCTCTGCCGGAGGTTTCCTGCCGGAATCGGGTGATCGATAAAGCAACGCTGCAGCCGACGGTTCGACGCCGTCGTAGATGGCGAGCGACAGGCCGCGCGGCTGCTCGCCGTAGAGGCTTGCAATCACATCGCTCATTCGAAACGATGCATATACCCAGCCCGCCAGATGCGCCCGGCGCTGCGCCACGTTGTCCTGTGACTGGCCGCGCGTATAAACCGGCACGTACATGATGAAACCGGGCTGCGCGTCGGGGCCGTCGTCGACTGCGAGCCTGACCTTGCCCGATATCACGGCCATGCCCGAGTCGCGCGCCTTTTCCATGGCCAGACGGCGCACCGGATCGGTCCAGGTGTCGAAGCCGAGCGGCGTGCGGCGGTTGCCGCCAACGTTCGGCTCGCGCTGGACGATCGGTGCGTAGTCGTCGCGGTCACCTTGCGGTGCGATGCCGTAGTGGCCGAGGCCGTCCATGACCATGGCCGCGACATGTGCGTCCTTCTGCGCCGCCGATACCCACTTCACGACGCCTATTGCCTGGATGCCGGAGAAGTTCGCGTCGAGATTGAGCGCGCTGACATAGTCGCGCACGTTGTCGCGGCCGACATTGCCGCCGGCGGCAAAGAGGCCCTGCACACCGTGCAGCATCTGCTCGTAGGCGGCCATGCGCTGTTCTACACGGCTCACCGCGTCGCCGAGCGAGAAGTCGAACTGGGACAGCAACTCGCGCCGCGACGCTTGCTGTTCGTGATCCCACACGGCCCACGTGACGCTCAGCGCGGCAAAGAGGACAAGTAGCGGAATCAACAGCGGGACCAGCCGATGCAGCGACTGCGGCGAGAGGCCGGCACGAACCCAGCGGCGCGCCCGGGTCACTGCGGCGCCTTGAAATCGACCATGGCCTGCGCCAGATCGGGTTTGAAATACTTGCGGAAGATCCGCAGCACTGTGCCATCCGCGCGCATCTGGTTCACCAGCGCGCGCCACTTCGCCTGCTCATCGGGCGAAAGCGCTTTTTTCGACATGATCAAACCGTGCGGCACGGCAGGATCATTGAATTCGATGACCGTGGTGACATCGCGAATACGTTTTTCTTCGAGCGCGGGGTAATCGAAGGGCTCCATGATCATGCCCTGAATGCGGCGGTTGATCAGCGCTTCGTAGAGAGGTTCGAGGCCGCCCGCCTGACTGACGCGATTTTTGGCGGCGAGTGTATCGACGAGTTTGTTGGCGGAATCGCTATAGCGGAAACTCCGGATGACGCCGAGCTGAAACTGGTCGCTGCGTTCGAAATCCGCCAGACGGTGCATGCCGGAATCTTTTCGGACGAGGAGATAATATTTATCGGTGAAATACCACGCAAACGTTGCAAAGCGATCGCGCTCTGCATTCGCAATGCCGGACAAGCTGAAGTCGAGCGCGCCGGATTCAATCAATTGCCAGATCCGCGCACGCGACATCAGGCTCACGTTGACCCTGCAGCCGCTGCGGCGAATGAGTTCATCTGCAAAGTCCTTGTCGATACCGGTGTCGGTATCGGCGGAATAAAGCAGACCGTGATCGTGCAATGCGAGCGTAAAGGGCCGGGAGCAATCGGGACCCGCCGCAACTGCGTTGCTCGTAGTCGCGCTCACTGTCGCCACCAGGCAGAAGAGCTTGAGCAGCATGCCGCCAAGACCATTTCTGATCACTGTGTCTCCATGGTGAATGAGTTGACCAAGAGCGCATCGGCTCAATGAGGCCCGGACGCTTCTTTGTTTAGCTAAGTGATTGACGTGTTCGTTTAGCAGATTTGCCGACAGGATGACACATCGGGCAGGCGAGAGTTTATTCGCAAATCGAAGGCACTTACGTTTGACGCCACGCAGTTTGATTAATTAATTATTCTAAGCAGGCTTGGTGATCCGGACTCGCGTGCGGGATGCGGTCCAGGATTGGCTGATCTGGCGCTTTTGATTCGCGGTCAAATGATGAACCGCGGAAAAGGCGCGGGCTTGAGCGCCCGCGCTTCTTGTACTACTTGGAAGTGCAGTGAGGGTTATTCGCTGCTGGTCCATTCCACGTTCGCACCCACTGAGCGCAGGTTTTCGACGAATCGCGGATGCGCGCGCCGGATTGGCAGCGCGTTGGTGATTTCCGAGCGGCCTTCAATACTTGCGGCAACCATCAGCAGCGCAATCGCCACGCGAATGATGTACGGGCTTTCCACCTTGGCCGGCGTAAGCGTGAGGCCGCCAAACGTGATCAGCCGATGCGGGTCCGACAGGAACACGTGCGCGCCGAACTTCGACAGTTCGCCGGACCAGCCCATGGCGCCGTCGTAGACCTTGTTCCAGAACATGGCGCTACCTTCCGCCTTCACGCCAAGGGCGATGAAAATCGGCAGCAGGTCGACCGGGAGATACGGCCACGGCGCCGCTTCGACCTTGGTCAGGATGTTCTGCGTGAATGGCCGGCGCACGCGCAAGGGGCCATCGCGAACGGTGCGCGACCAGCCGTTGCTGTGCTCCACGTGTACACCGAATTTCGCGAAGGTCCGGTCGATCAGCGGAAACTGTTCCGGCGCCGTGTTCTTCACCGCAATATCACCGCCCGTGATAGCGCCGAGCGCGAGGAACGTCGCGATCTCATGGAAGTCTTCGCTGAAACGAAATTCGCCGCCGCCCAGTTTCTTGCCGCCGGTCACGGTGATGCGTGATGTTCCAATGCCGTCGATCGCCACGCCGAGCATCGCGAGAAAACGGCAGAACTCCTGCACGTGAGGCTCCGATGCCGCGTTGACCAGCGACGACGTGCCATTTGCGGATGCCGCGCAAAGCACGAAGTTCTCGGTCGTCGTCACCGATGCGTAGTCGAACCAGTGATCATTCGCGGTCATCTGCGATTCGACGCGAACGATCAGCGAGTCCGTCGTGCGCTCGATGCGCGCGCCGAAACGCTCGAATACCTCGACGTGCGGGTCGATCTCGCGCACACCCAACGTGCAGCCTTTTACGTCATTCTCCAGACGCGCGACGCCGAAGCGTGCAAGCAGCGGCGGCACCAGCATGATCGATGAACGCATCTCTTCCGGCAGCCGGTGTTCGACCGGATCGAACCGCGTGGCGTGATGGTGAAGCTGCAGGACGCCGGTCGTGAAGTCCATCGAAACGCTGCTGCCGAGCATGCGGAAAATGTCGAGGATCTTCTTGACGTCGGTGATGTCCGGAACGCCTATAAGCCGCAATGGCTGGTCGGTCAGAAGGGTGGCGCAGAGAATAGGCAGGACGGCGTTCTTGTTGGCGGACGGGGTGATTTCACCGCGCAGCGCAATGCCGCCGTGGACGATCAGGTTGGACATGTATGGGTGCCAGGCGTTTGAGAGCAAGGCGCATATGATGCCACCGCGTGCAACGTTTGCCGTCATGGGCCAGTCAATTTCGATGTCGATGTGTGCATGGCACGACATCTTGAGGTGCTTTTCAGAATCCGTACCCGGCCCCTATTTTCAGTCGCTTGCAGCCAGCGCTTTATTGTTAAGCAAAGCGTCGATGCGTTCGCGGTTTGCATCGCCCCAAGCGCATAGCGGCATCAGCGCACGGGCGAGCGTCAACCCGAATTCGGTCATCTGATAGTCGACTCTCGGTGGAATCTCGCCGTAGTCACGCCGCATGATGACGCCATCTTCTGCGAGTTCGCGCACTTGCTGGATCAGCACTTTCTCGCTGATGCCGGCGACGAGCCGCTTGAGCTCGCCGAAACGCCGCGGGCCGCCATTCAGATGAAACAGGACGATCGGTTTCCACTTTCCGCCGATTACCGATAACGCGACCTCGAGCCCACAACTGAAAGAACGGGTTTCCATGATTCTCCTGGCACCTACCTTTAGGTAGGTACTAGCATAACAGAATGTACCCGCCCATAATGAATTCTCCAACTCATTAAAGGAGAACTCACATGGGCAAGCTCACAGGAAAAGTCGCGGTGATCACGGGTGCGAACAGCGGTATTGGTCTCGCCACGGCAAAGCGTTTCGCCGAGGAGGGCGCGCGCGTGTTCATGAGCGGACGGCGTCAGCAGGAACTCGACGCAGCAGTCGCGGAAGTGGGCGCGAACGCGCGCGGCATCCAGGGCGACGTATCGAAACTTGCTGACATTGACCGGTTGTTCGAGGTCGTCAAAAGCGAGGCGGGCAGTATCGATATCCTCTTCGCCAACGCAGGCGGCGGCGAATTTGCAGCGCTCGGCCAGATCACGGAAGAGCACTTCGACAAGACCTTCGACACCAACGTCAAGGGCACGCTCTTCACCGTGCAGAAGGCGTTGCCGCTGCTGAGGGACGGCAGCTCGATCATCCTGACCGGATCGACCACGGAAGTAACAGGAGGGGCATCGTTCAGCGTTTATAGCGCGACCAAGGCCGCGATCCGCAATTTCGCCCGAAGCTGGATTGTCGACCTCGCGCCGCGCAAGATCCGCGTCAACGTCCTGGTTCCCGGCGCGACATCGACGCCTGGCTGGCATGGCCTCGCGACCACGCAGGAAGCCAGCGACGAGATGATCAAGTACGTGCAATCGGTCACGCCGCTCGGACGTCTCGCCAAGCCCGAAGAGACTGCAAATGCAGCACTTTTCCTCGCCTCCGATGAAAGCAGTTTCGTAACGGGCAGCGAACTTTTCGTCGATGGCGGCTCGGCGCAAATTTGACGCGGAGCGACCCCAGGGCGCTTCAGTAGCGGTATCATGACTGCTGTATATGCATACAGTGATCATGAGCGATCCGACTTCCCTGCAACCTGCGAATTTTCAGCGCCGGTTTTATTACCTCCTGAATTTCGAGCGCGCGCTCCAATGGCTTGCGGATCGTTACGACGACCTCTGGGCTGAAGGCGAGCGCGTTTTCCTGCGCGAATTTGCGGCGTTGCCGCTGGCGTCGCGGGCGTTGCTGGTTCGCATGCTGATGCGCGTGGGACCGCATTTCCGCGCAAGCAAACTGCTCTACGATGAAATCGGATGCCCGCTCGAAGCGCTCGCGCCGCTCAGCGCGCTCGGTTGGGTGGACGCAAATCCGCCGCTTACGCTCGACCAGGTCTTCGGTCTTCACACGAAGCCCGAGCTGACGAAGATCTTCTCGCTAAGTCCGGCCGCCGCGAGCGCGCGCAAGTCCGAGCTACAGGAATCGCTTTCGTTCCTGCATCCCGGCGAGCGGGTTTATCGCGAATGGCATCCGGGTGCATGCGACGTCGTCATGCGTTTGAATGTGACCGCGTTATGCGAGCGCTTGAGGCTCATGTTCTTCGGCAATTTGCGCCAAAGCTGGGCCGAGTTCGTACTCGCGGACCTCGGGATCGTGCGGTACGAGCGGGTCTTGCTCGAACGGTCGTCGCGCGCTTTCCAAACCCGCGCGGATATCGATGTGTTCCTGGCCGTGCATGCATACCGCGACATGCTCGATACCATCGATGACGTGCCGTCCATCGAAGCCATGATTCCCGAGATCGAAGCACTGGCTTGCGATCACGGCTGGCTGGACCAGCGCCGGCAAAAATTGTTGTATCGCGTGGGGCAGTATTGCGAGCGGCTTCGTCACTGGGATACGGCATTGGCCGCTTACAGGTCGTGCGCGTTTCCGGGCGCGCGGCACCGGCGCATGCGTGCGCTGGAACAGGCGGGTTTTTACACCGATGCATACGTCCTGGCGCTTCAGGCGTGCAGCGAGCCCGAAAGCGAAGAGGAAGCGCAACGCGTCGGGCGCATGTTGCCACGGCTTCGGCGCAAGCTCGGGCTTCCCATCGAGCCCGTGGGCAGGGCGCGACCCGTTGAACGTATCGATGTTGTCCTGCCCATGCCGGCCCGACCTGCTTCGGTAGAAATGATCGTTCGCGATGCACTCAGCGAACCGGGCGCGGGCGTGCATTACGTCGAGAACACATTGATCAATTCGCTCTTCGGGCTGCTTTGCTGGGACGCGATCTTCATGCCGCTGCCGGGCGCATTTTTCCATCCGTTCCAGCGAGGTCCCGCGGATCTCCATTCGCCGGGCTTTCATGCGGCACGGCGCGACGCGTTCGACCAATGCCTTGCTTTACTCGATACCGCTCAGCACGAGCACGTGATCCGGTCGGCGTTTGAATTGAAGGCGGGCGTTCAATCTCCTTTCGTTCATTGGGGAATGCTGACAGCCGAACTGCTGGAGCAGGCGCTGCTTTGCTTGCCCGCCGCACATATGAAGTTGTGGTTTCGCAGGCTTTTGCAGGATATCGGCGCGAACCGGACGGGGTTTCCGGACCTGATCCGCTTCTGGCCGCAACAGAGGCGCTACGAAATGATCGAGGTGAAGGGGCCGGGGGACCGTCTGCAGGATAACCAGACGCGCTGGCTCGCGTACTGCGCGGCGCACGATATGCCGGTGCGCGTCGTTCATGTGAGATGGGCGGAGACGCAGTGCGATCCCGCAAGTGAGAGCGGCGCCATTAGCGAGCAGCTGTGCTAAACACTTTACCGCGAGAGCATATAAAAACAATTGAACTTCACGATGTTGCATCCGATCTGTCCAGGCAAATTTATGCAGCTTGCAATGGTGAGCAATTTCTTATCACGAAAGGCGGCAAGGCTGTTTTAATGCTGGTCCCGTTCAAGCAGCCAACGATTCGCCGTTTCGGTAGCTTGAAAGGGCGGATACGGATCGCCGCCGACTTCAATGAACCGGTCCACTTCAGCAAATAATTAAGCACTCGGTACATCTGCGTCGGTTTTTTTCGCGATCAAAGTGGCTTTCCCTGCACTTCTCTCGTTAGACCCGCGCTATTGGAGAGCGCAAAATACGCAAGTCGAGAACTTAGCCGGGTCCGGAAAAATATGGCGCTTAACACGTTTGGCGGACTGTGGGATTCAGTCGGGCGCCACCGCAGCAGTGTTGTCCTGCGCCTGCTCGCAACGGTTTTTCTGTTTAGCTGCATGGTGACGATGACGCTCACGGCGCTGCAGCTTTATCGCGACTATGACCGGGGCATGGCGCTGATCGAAAGCAGGCTCGCGCAGATCAACGAGAGTTATCGCGGCAGCCTGGGCGAAGCGCTCTGGCGTCTCGATCGCCCGCAACTCGAGCTGCAGCTCGACGGCATTCTCCGTCTGCCCGATATCCGGATTGCCGAAGTCACCGAGATCATCGCCAGCGATACGTCCATGGTCGTCGCCGCCGGCGAACGTACACTCGGGCCGGTGATCGTGCGGAGCTTCCCTGTCGTGTATCGGGTTCAAGGTCACGAGGAAATGATCGGCACGTTGAAAGTGGAGGCGACGCTCACGAACCTGTACCGCGAGCTGTATAAAACCGCGCTGGTCATCTTGCTGAGCCAAGCGGCGAACACGTTCATCGTCACGCTCTTCACGTTCTATATTTTTTCGCGTCTCGTGACGCGGCATCTCGCGGTGGTGGCGCGGCGCGTAGAGAGCTACGACTTCCGGCAAGCGCCGCAAGCCTTTGCGTTGCAACGCAAACCGCCGCGTCATCCGGACGAACTCGAGCGCGTGGTGGCATCGTTCCATGCAATGTCGGCACGGCTTTATCGTGCGTATATCGATGAACGCGAAGCCGCCGAAGGCCGTGAAGCGCGGCATGCAGCGGAAGCGGCCAATCGTGCGAAGTCCGAGTTCATTGCCAACATGAGTCACGAATTGCGCACGCCGCTCAACGGCATTCTTGGTTACGCGCAGGTGCTGAGCCGCGATCCGGCCTTGAACGAGCGCCAGCGCGATGGACTCGGCGTGATCCAGCGCAGCGGCGAACATCTGCTGGCGCTGATCAACGACGTCCTGGACATCGCGAGGATCGAAGCGGGGAAGGTGCCCTTCGATATCGTCGCCGTGCCGCTTGCGGGTTTGCTCAACGATATTCGCGAGATCATCGGCGTGAAGGCGGAGCAGAAAGACCTGGTATTTGTCTGCAACGCCGCGCGGGGTGTGCCCGAGGCCGTACGTGCCGATGAACGGCGGCTACGGCAAGTGTTGCTTAATTTGCTCGCCAACGCGGTGAAGTTCACCGACCACGGCAGCGTGACTTTGCGCGTGGCAACGCTCGTGGATGGCCGTGTTCGATTCACGGTGGAGGACACAGGCATTGGTATTGATGAGGCGCAACGCGAGCTGATCTTCGAGCCCTTCGAGCAAAGCGGCGACGAACAACGGCAGCGTGGCGGCGCGGGGCTTGGACTCGGCATCAGCCGGCAACTCATGCGCGCGATGGGCAGTGAAATCTTCGTCGAGAGCTGCAAGGGAGAGGGCAGCACATTCTGGTTTGAACTCGATGCGGCCACGCCGGCTTGGCTTGTCGTGCAATCGCCGACGGTGCCCGCGCGGGTGATCACGGGCTACGCGGGCGCGCGCAGAACGGTGCTCGTGATCGATGATGCGCCCACGAATCGCGCGGTGGCCGCCGTCATGCTGGGGCACATCGGTTTCGCGGTGCTCGAAGCGGAAAGCGGCGCGGAGGCGGCCGAGATCACCCGGCGGACCACCCCGGACCTGGTTCTCACCGACGTGATCATGGGCGGCCTGGACGGGCTGCAGACCATTCATCGCCTGCGTCTCATGCCGGGAATGAGCGAGGTCCCGGTAATCGCGATGTCCGCAAGTCCTTCCGGCGGCGACGAACCATGCAGCCTCGCTGCGGGCGCGAATGCGTTTATCGTCAAGCCGCTTCATCTGGACACGCTGCTGCACAAGATCGCGTCGGTGACGTCGATTGAATGGATCCACGCGCGAACGGCGATTATCGAGCCGTCTGAGACCTTTAGCGCGCCAATGCCATATATTCCTTTGCCGCTTGACGAACTCGAAGTGTTGCATCGCCTGGCGCGGCAAGGGAACATGCGTGAAATCGTGCTGTGGGCCGAACGCATCACGCATCTGGACGCCCGTTACGGCGCGTTTGCAGCGGAGCTGCGCGCGCTGGCGAAGGGGTATCGGACGAAGGCAATCGTGCAGTTCGTGGAACAGCATCTTGAAGGGAGACACGCGTCATGAGCGATACGGCAACAGTGGCGGTCGAGGCGCCCGCGGTCCTGATCGTGGACGACATGCCGGCGAACCTGAGCGTCATGGTCGAGAGCCTGGAAGACCAGGGGTATCGCGTGCTGGTTGCACTCGACGGGCTTGAGGCGCTGGAACGCGCAGCGTTCTCGCAACCCGACCTGATCTTGCTGGATGTGAAGATGCCCGGCATCGATGGTTATGAAACCTGCCGGCGCCTGAAAGCGAACAGCGATACGAACGAGATTCCCGTGATCTTCATGACGTCCATGTCGGCGGCCGCCGATGTCGTGGAAGGGCTCGCGGCGGGCGGCGTGGATTACGTCACGAAACCCATTCGCGTCGATGAAGTGGTTGCGCGCATTGGTACGCATCTGTCATTGCGCACGTTGCAGCGACAACTCGTCACGCGCAACCTGCAATTGCAGCATGAGATAGCGGTGCGTCAGGAAACCGAGCGCAAGCTATGCGAAGCACGCGATGAACTCGAGGCGCGCGTTGCGCAACGAACCGAGGAACTCGCGCGGGCCAACCTGAGCCTGAATCTCGAAATCATCGAACGTAAAGATGTCGAGGCACGGCTCAAGCAAAGCGAAGCGCGCTTTCGTGCGATCGTTGAAACGAGTCCGGTGCCGTTGTGCATCACGTCCATGCCGCAAGGCGAGATTCTTTACATGAACCAGCCTTTTCGAAGGCTCTTTTCATTCGATGAGGCGCAGACAACGGGCAACATCGTCGACTTTTATGGAGCGCCGGGTGAGCGCGATCCGGTTGTTTGCAAATTGCGCAGCGAGGGCAATCTGCATAACACCGAACTGCGCTTCAGGCGGCCCGACGGCACGTCGTTCTGGGCCGTGGCGAATGCCCGCGTTGCAACCTACGACGACGTTCCCGCCATCTATGTAGGCCTCTACGACATCACCGCGCGCAAAGCAGCCGACGAAAAACTGCGCGCGAGCGAGGCGAGTCTCGCGAACGCGCAGCGCCTTGCACCCTACGCCGACGTCCCCGCCATCTATGTAGGCCTCTACGACACCACCGCGCGCAAAGCAGCCGACGAAAAACTGCGCGCGAGCGAGGCGAGTCTCGCGAACGCGCAGCGCCTTGC